>WHTT01000118.1 GCA_009377605.1 Luteitalea sp. | reverse complement strand
GGCCGCGCTCGGCATCTATGCGGTGATGGCCTTCACGGTCGCGCAGCGGACACCGGAGATCGGGCTGCGCATGGCGCTCGGTGCTGGGCACAGTCAGGTGCGGCTGCAGATTCTACGAGAAGGCGTGACCCTCGCTGCAGGGGGCCTGGTCTTGGGGCTTGTCGGGGCGTATGCTCTCGGTCGCGCCATGCAGGCAATGCTCTACGGAACGGGTGCGCTCGACCTGCCCGTGGTACTCGTCGCCGGTCTGGTCCTTCTGAGCACAGCCCTGGTGGCGTGCTACGTGCCAGCGCGCCGTGCCAGCGCCGTGGATCCGATGATCGCGTTGCGCCAGGAATAGCGAGTCATCAGGGACCGGCATCAGGAACGGGACTAGACGCCCGGACCGGCAGCGCTGTGAGCCGCTGGAAAATGCACTACAATCAAGGGAGCTTCGTTGTCGGGGCGTAGCGCAGCCTGGTAGCGCACCTGCCTTGGGCGCAGGGGGTCGCTGGTTCGAATCCAGTCGCCCCGACCACTTCACCATCCTGTAGGGCACAAATAGGGCACACCGCAACACCGTTTCCCTCTGATCGTCCGCTTTCCTGGACAGGTTCATTATTTGGTTCCAGAAAGAGAAAGGACGATCACCATGCCGCTCGCTCTCGCTTCGTTCCCACGGTCTATCGTTGTCGGTCTCGCGCTCGGTATCGGCCTGGTGCTCGCCGGCAGCGCCCACGCCTACGATGGAGCCGTTTGTAGGACTCCAAACCACGGCGGCCCCATCGTCTGCTCCAAGCCCGGTCCGCCCGCACCACCTGCGCCCGTCCCGACATGCCCGGACGGGTACCTGCTCGATCCCTACAGGACGCAGGGCCAGATGTGCATCCCAATCCCGTCACAGGAGCCGCAGGCCCCAACGGACCCGCCTGGAGGAAACGACAGCATCGCTGCTGGCGGCTCTGCATCGTCTAACGTCAGCCCCGGGCCCGTAGCGGCCTATGTGCCGTTTCGGCCCGTCCCTGAGCCCGCACCTGGAGACGTGTTCGGCATCGTGACCGAGCAGGGGCCTGCCGCAGCGCTCGACACGATCGGCCTCCAACGCCAAGACGGTCCGGACGCGCTCTTTTGGTTTCAGCGCTCAACGGGCGCATGGTGGCTCGTGGTGCAAAGCATCGAGCTGCCGGACTGCATCTTGAGCGGATCGTTCACGCCATACCAGAACCTCACGGCCATCGATCTCGACGCTGACGGCAACGACGATCTGCTCGGTCACGATCCGATCACGGGGTTGGTGTTTCGCGCTTACGTCCGCTCGCTCCAAGGCTGCCGACCATGACGAACGTCGGGAGCCAAGGTGCTCTACGACCACTGGTCATTCACCTCACGGACCACAAGGGGACGTTCATTCGTCTCGACGTCCAGGTGACCGAACAGCAGTACGAGCAGATTCGCGCGGGCGTTATGCGCGTGATCGCGATTGATGACCCAACCGACGTCCGACCACAGGCCAGCGACTATCCGGCAAAGCTAGGAGACTAAACCATGACCACACACAACCCACGCGAGAGACTCCCTCTCACCCTTTCGATCACGATCGCGCTCTGCCTATTGGCCACGTTCGCCACACGGGCCGCAGCACAGTCGAGCGACTTCTACGACCAGTGGCTTTTAATTCACGGCGCCCCGCACGTTTTGGATGACGTCCGCCGCGAGCCGTTGAAACAGCAGCGGCAAGCGCTTGAAGGGTTCTTCGACCAATGGCGTTGGCAGCAGCAACGGTCAGACCTCAATCGCCGCCTGGAGCACTGGCAGATCCTGAGCGACCTTCAGCGGCAGGAGACCAATCGGCAGTGGGACGCGCTCGTGCAGGGTCTCAGTGCTCAGCAGCGGGCACACGCCTACGCTGCGCCTGCGACGGCCCATATCCCTGAGCCCCCAACCCCGACCTTCGAGGAACAGTTGGCTCGCGAGCAGGCGCGTCGGGCCCTGGCTGAGCAGCTACGAGCAGAAGGTAGGCTCGGTGGCCAGGAAGCTTCAGAAGACGAGGGAAAAAAGCAGGGTCGCGCTTGCCCGTTCTGGGTTCGTTCATGCTGGAAGTAGGGACAGATAGAGAAACTAACGGTCACTACTTCACGAGCCTCAGACGGTATAGGTCTACTTCCGTCCAGCCAATATCATCCAGGAGCCCTTGCAACATCTTGGCCCCGTAGGTCTTCTTGGGGTGATAGTGAATCGAGACGCGCTTGGGTGGACTACCCGACTTCATGAAGGTTCGAGAGGAACCGCCGCTCTTCATATCGCAGGCCCAACCATCACGAAGAAGGGCCTTACACAGCTCGCCGGCTGTGATGTTCTTTATCTGGCCCCAGACGTGTGAAGGGAAGCCCACGGAAGTGTAACGTTCCTGGTGCGGGCTGTCGGAGGAACCGAAAGCCTGTCCGGATGCTCAACCATCTCGGGGGAGGGGCCAAGCTGGATAGCCTCTCCGTGCTTCGTCATGGAAGCGACGTGCGAGAAGATCAATGGAACGATCTCACGCAACGCGTCATCTTCGGTAGCGCCATCCGCGTGAATACCACGCAAGGCAGGCGTGAAGGCGTGATAACGGTCGCCGTCCGGTTCAACGACAACCGCAATGGTCATTTGTTGCGGCTGCTGGCGCCTCATCCGATTAAGAAGGTTCCACACGGCAAGTATCGTCCTATAAGCATAGACGCCACGTCAAGATGCCTGGTTCTCCCGCAAAGGCTGGGTCGTTGGTCGTGGTGGGACGATAGCAGCCACAGAAGGCAGCCCTAGACAGGCCTAAAACCGATTCTGAAGAGCTAGGGTAGCTTACCCCTTGCCGGACGCCTCCGATTCGATTTAGAGCCCGTTTCCGGTGCTGTACAGCCGTGAACCGTCCAGGGAAGGCAGTTACCCCTTCAGGAGAGACCTTCCCCTATCCAGATGCACCCGAAACGGCTCCTACGCCGAGCTTTCAATCAAGTTCTTAAGAGCTTACCGCTGCCATAGGCCGGCCGTGACCGTTTCGCCAGCCTCCAGCGTCGTGGTGAACGAAATTAGCGACAAGTGAACGGATTTCACGGCCAGCGCCCACCCGTAACCCGTTCGCCCGTTATGGTCGCGTAAAGTTACGGATTTCGTTACGTTCTGTGGCCAGCACGGGTACGCACCACATGACCAGACGGTCGGGCCCCGCCCTGGCCCCATCGTAGGCTATTGACTCCACTTACATGTGTAGAAGTGCTGTTACTAATGGTGATAGAGACCACTGGCGGCTGGATTGGGTCGTGGTGGACCGTGTGGGGTGGGTAATCAGTGCTTTCCCAGACTCCCCCTGCTAGCTCCTTTTTAAAATGTGCGGGCAAGTGTGTCGGTGGACTCCCTCCTAGGGCTCCGGAACGTGTACGGAGTCCCCCAACGCCCCCGGCGGGTGGTGGCCTTTGCCCCCTCCCGGGGGGTGTCACCCCGTTGAAAACAAGCGAGCATTTGACGGCCGCTTGACTTGTGAGCGCTAACAGCGTCGCAGGTCGGAGATCACCGTTCGCCGTCGAGAATTCGAATCAGCGCCTCAGCGTTACCGAGCGCGTCGTGCACTGGATGATGATCGTGCTTCGTTCGCCGCAGCCGTTTCCATCTCTGCGTGTTGCGGAAGTCGCCGACCAGACC
This sequence comes from Luteitalea sp., assembly GCA_009377605.1. Classification (NCBI taxonomy): domain Bacteria; kingdom Pseudomonadati; phylum Acidobacteriota; class Vicinamibacteria; order Vicinamibacterales; family Vicinamibacteraceae; genus Luteitalea; species Luteitalea sp. The sequence goes on along the minus strand of WHTT01000118.1, from coordinate 11,035 downwards.
GGCGTAGAAGTCCGCGATGCGCCGCCCGGAGTGTCCGAACGGGTTCTCGCCGAGGTACTTCCAGAAGTAGAAGTTGATCCACTGGAAGTCGTACGCAGGGTTGTCCGAGACGAAGACGACGGGCATGCGCGGCGCCAGCCACTCCCGGAACCGGCGAAACGTGTCCTCGGAGCAATCCGTGCCGTGGAAGGATTCCTCTCGCCCCTCCCGGAGCGCGTTGACGTCGACCGCACCGAATTCGGTCATGTCGCCGACGGACGGCGCTCCAACCCCAAACGGCGCTTCACAGTCCACGACGACCAGTGTGCCCATCGCTCTCCGCCATCCCCTCACTGCTCCGCGCAGGCCGGTTACAGGCCGGCTCCAAAACGATACCAACGAAAGTGATCGAAGATGATCGCCCGTTCGTCGTCGGTCGGTAAGATCCGTCCGCGCTCTCTGGCGACGAGGCCGACGGCATCGGCGTCGGGATCAGCGAAGCGGTCGAGGACCTTGACGACACTGCCGGCGAGTTGCGGATCGAGGAACGGCCGGCCGTCGACGCCAAGTAGATACGCCCCGGTGTACTCGTAGGGGACGCCCTCACCTTCGTGCTCGGCTCCGAACCGGCGCTCGTCGTCTTCAAGGTAGTGCTCGAGGCAGTGGAAGACTCCGGCGAGGTCCTTTGGCGCTTTTCGATCGTCGAACGCCACAAGTTTCAGAGGAACGTAAAGCGCCAACGGCGCCAGTGGCAGCGTCGGGCCATCGTCGATGGCTGTGGCGACGGCGTTTGAGACGACGTGGCGGAAACCGGCCATGTTGAGGACGAAGCCTTCCTGGAGCTGGAGGCGGCCCTCGGGCGCAATGGACTCGCTGAACGGAAGCAGGTCGACCAGACCGCCGGAACGGTGTTGCATCCGGTGCAGCAGGCGCGTGCGAGCGAAGCCGTAGTCGGCGAGCCGGTCCTTGAGCGACTCGAAGTCGTCGAGGCTGGCCACGACGACGGCGACGTCTGCATCGTTGGTCATCCGTGCCGGGCGAGCGTCGAGAAGCAGCTCCGGAACCAGGGCCCCCACTACCCCGAACGGAATGCCAAGCTCCCGGAGGCCGCGGGCGAGGTCGCTGACGACGGGGACGAGGGCGGGCTCAATCCGTGGCATCGCCCAGCACCCTTGGGAGGAGCAGCTCCGCCGCTTCTGTGGCTTGCCCGGTTCCTCGATAACGTAGTTCCGCGTACGCCAGGATGTCCGGGGCAGCAGGAATGGTGTCATCGATCGCTTCGGGGATCGCCAGCGGCCCGGGCGGTTCGATGACGAGCAGGTTGCCCCCTCGAGCCGCGGGCTGGGCCACAAGAGCCTTCTGAACCTCGCGATCGTTCAGCACCGCAATCGGCGCGTAGATTTCGGTGTCCTCCGCTCGGAAGAATCCGTTGAGACGCGTCGCAGCGTCGGCGCCTGTCAAGGCCCACCGCTGCTCCCGCTCGGCGAACACGGTTTGAAGTCGTCCCCAGAGTTGTGGCTTGTCGTCAGCGCGAACTTGGAAACGCCTCTCCTTCAGGCCGGGACGGAGAGTTTCGATGTACGCCTGCACCCACAGCGCGACAAGCGCCGCTCGATCGGCAATAGTCCGTTCGCCCTGCTGTTCGCGCAGCAGCCCTCTGACGGTGAGGTCCTGCATGCACTTGGCGACGGTGCCGAGCGCGACGTCTGCTGCCTCCGCCACGAGGCGGAAGGGCGCATTCACTAGTTCAGGACGGATGAGGAGGGCCATGACGGCCTTGATCCAGCCCTTCTGCGGCCGAGTGGGAGCCGTCACTCGTTCCTTCGGCGGCTGCCTGCCTTCGACATGCACGAAGTCGCCGGGGACGGTCAGGTGCACGTTGCCGGCGAGATCGAGGTAGTCGATGCCGGCCCGTTCGAGGACAGCTGCCTGCTGCGCGCGGACGTGCGGGGCGAGAAGGAGCAGCCGATCGCCTCGGTGGGTGCCGGTCAATTCGGCGCGGCGGCGGTTCAATTGCTCCGCGATGACGGCGGCGTCCTGGTGGCGGAAGTGACGCTTCACCTCGACGAGGTAGCGGATCGTCTTGCCCGCGACTCGCCAGGCGATAACGCCGTCGAAGCGCTCCAGGGGCTTGGCAGGCTGACGGATCTCGGCCTTCGGCATCCACTTATCGAGAGCCGGACGGTAGAAATTGAGATCGGCTGCCTGAGCTGGCCTGGCCATGTTCGTGATTATCGCATGTTCATTAATAATGAACAAGCCAATATCGTGAACATATGGCAGCAGGCGCTACCTCGTCCCGAAGGCGGCGCGCGTCAGGTCGATGGGCCGCGCGCCTTTCAACGGAAGGATCGGCGTCTCGGCAAGAAAGCTCATCAGTTCCTCGGGTGTTTCAGGCGCTGCCCGCGACCGGTCGACGCGCTGTGCCATGAACGCGAAGTCGTTAATCGTCCCGAGCAGGCTCCGATTCCTGGTTCGGCCGAAGACCATCTCCGACATCTGCGCGCGTTCCTCGGCGATGTCCGCGGCTGTGACGCCGACGACCGCGAGCCGGTCGCACACCGCCTCCGGAAACACTGTGCTCAGTCGTTTCGCCTCGCGGAGTGGAACGATGACCGGAAGACGCGAGCGCTCGCTGATGAACAGCAGGTGCTGTCGAGCGCCGATTCGAAGGATGTTGCCGTACCAGTGGCCGAGCCGCGTGTTGGACTCGATCGCCGGCAGATCCCCCGACTGTCTTAGCCGCGCGAGCAGCTTCTGTGTGCATCGGAGCACGACCATGTCTGTTTCGCCTGCACAAAGTAACGGAAATCGTTGCTTTGCGCATCCGAAAGCTCCGCCTCCATCTGCATCACTCAGCGCCGGGGGACGCGCTACGTCAGCGCCTGCCCCGTCGACCATTCGCTCGACGCTACGATCCGTAGGGCTCGTAATCGGTCAGCTCCGTTGCGACCTCCGACCGGCTCTGCTGCGCCGTGTCCAGCAACGTCGCCACTGCCTGTTGCGGAGTCTCTTCCGCCTTCACTGCCGACGGGACGGCCTCGCGGAGCATGGCGAGGACCACGATCTTCTCCTGCGCCTTCGCTTCAGCGTCTGACGGCTGCACCCTGCCAGTGACAACATCCAGCCAACGTGCGACCACCCACTCCGGCGCGCCGCCTTGATGGATCACGCTGGCATAGACGGGCAGCTTCTGACGATAGAACGTGATCTTCCGCGCCAGCATATCTGCAAACAGCGGGTTCGAGCCGACCATGGTCGCGCACACCGCCCGGAAACCCTGCCTTACGCTCTCGTACGCGGCCAGCCAGTGCTCTCCCTCCAGGGTTGCGGAAGCCAGGAACGCATCGACCTGCTTGAGCGAACACCCCTTCGGAATCAGACCGCGCACGTACGCATCCAGAGCCAGAATTAGCACGCAATCGTCTTCGCACCCGGCGAGCACCTTGGCCGCCTTCGCATCTAGCTCCATGCCTTGCTCGATTGCGAACGCAAGGGCCCACGCGACATCGCTGCTGACGCCCAACGCCGCGTGGCAGTGAATCATCTGATTAATCGTCGAGACCAAAAGCCGACGATCAACGGCGAAACCGTTTAAGGACCAGTAAGTCAGCAGCGCGAATGCTTTCTGCGCCGCTCCTGGCTCGGCGAGCAGCGCTTGCGAGATCCCACTTTGCGCTACCCGCCCCGCCTCGAGTCCCGGGTCAGCGATCTTGAACAGCGAGCCCAGCGCGTACATCAGGACCGGCGATGCTGGGGATTGCTCGCGAATTCGGAATGCGCTGTCGAAAAAAGCAACCATGTCATTTGGGGTATTGATACGTCTCCGCAGCTGCTCCGCCGCTGCCTGCTGCCAATCCTCCTGCGATGGAACCGGAAGATTCACGATCTCCGTCTTCTTCGCGTTTGGTCGCAGATTGAACGACCGCAGCGCCTTGTTCAGCGTTGCGAGAACAGCCTCGGCTTGCTCCCGCGAGTCACACGCGATCTCGAAATCGTCGAACCAGCGATAGCAACGCTCTCGGGGCAGTCTCACGTGGCGATCGATCTGCGCTAGCACCACCTCCCCGAGCAGGAAGCCGCGGATCGACGGCCCAACCGACGGCATGCGTGTAAAGCGACGGATAGAAGTGGCTTACGTCAAGCCTCACGAGGTGTGACGCGCCCGCTCTGCTCGCGGCCCGCTCACGGGCGAGATTCGCTGGGCGGACATTCGGATTGATCGCTCGGAACCGGCCGACGCTGTAGATTGGACGGCTCTTCGAGAACGGCGACGCGGACTTCGTGAGCAGCCTCCTGAAGTTCTTCGACGTCAGCCGCGCGAGCTTCACGAAGTGAACCGGATGAGGAATCCGCAAAGGCCGCCGCGCCACGCCGGGAAGCGCAAGGTCGAACCCGACGCATTCCGTAAAGCCCTCGGCTGCCTTGTAGTCGTCCAATGCCGCCCGGCCCGTCTTGGTCGATGCGTACGCGGCGAACGCCTCCGTGAAAAACGCAGGAGGCAGTTCTTTCGGGAAGTAGCCGCGCTCGAGAATGGACCTGAGTATTGTCATCGTGTGTGTCGGCGCCGATTGTTCATCCAGACGGCCGCTGCTCGTCAGTCACCTCGCTCGGGGCGTGCCGAATGCCAGAACCGCCCGGCTGCGATTATGTCGTCATTCTGCGGTGCAAAATGACGACATGATTGCAGACGGCGTAGAACATCCAGTCTTGGAACGCCGCTCCGAGCCGCGAGAAGGCGTACGACGCGCTCTTGAGCGACGCTCCGATAAATGCCAACTCCGGGAGCGCATGGCGCGGGTCAAGGCCGCGAAGCGCCGACGGAGGAGGGAAGCCTTGACGCGCGCCATCGCTCCCGCACAATCGGATAGTCAGAGCGTCGCAGCGGTGCCAGTTCGCGGCGTGCGCGGTCCGGACCTGGCTGACCTCGAAACGCGGGAACGGACGCGTAATGCGCGCCGGTTTTCATGCCGGAGGCCAGCCGCGTGGGTCGCGCCCGTACACCGCACCGTAGGCGCGCACCGTCGCAGGCGGTGGTCGGTCCATCGCCTCCTCGCGCGCGCGCGCATTCGCGTCGCGCAGCTCCGCCCGGAACCGCTCGACCTCGACACGACGTTGCTGTGCCTCGAGCTCGGCGACTGCGGCCTGCGACACCGAATACCTATCGCCCGCTTTGTCCGTGTCGTCCGCGGGTGCGAGCTCGACGATCCCGATTTCCGGGAAGTGGTACACCCAGTCGGCGCCCACCATCGTGAGACGCCGGAAGATCATTGCGTAGACGGGCGTCAGATCGGCGCGTCGGGAAATCCAGATCGTTCCCATGTAGAACCGCATGTAGTCGCCGTCTTTCCAGCCCTCCTGGTCGCGCGTGAGGTACTGGTCCAGGAACGCACCGGCGCCCCGAAATGATCCGATGTCGGCTAAACGTCCGTCGGCGGCAATGACATCGTGGTTGTCCGAGAAGATGTCCCACAGACACAGGCCGACCAGCTCGGTAACTTCCTCTTCCACGTTTACCGGCGACGGTTCGTGCTCGCGGCGGACGTCTTCAAGCGTAGGTTCGGGCCGCGGCTCGAGTGCCGCCGTGCCCTCGCGCCGGCGTCCCAGACGGCGCCATTCTTCCAGGTTGCGGTGAATCGTCGCTCGCTCCTCGAAAAGCTGCTCCACAGACGGGTGAAAGCACGCCAGAAGCGGTGAACGCTCCCAGCCTTCCGGCGCGATCTCCGCGAGCACATTTGCGCCGGCGAATCCGTGCGGAAACAGCCGGTCAAACAGCGCGTCGAGCTCACGACCCGTGAGACGCTTCTCTTGACGCTCGTCCATCCTTCTCTGAGGTTCCCATCGTCCGGCGCGCGCGTGCAACACCGCATGGTCCGAATTGGCGCGCGGCGTCGGATTCGTCAGCGGCCGACGTGACCGGATTGTGCGGGGACGATCGAGGCGTGGTTGCCGACACGTTTGCGGTCCACATTGCGCGCTCGGCATTCGCTGTCAGGCGAGCATTTCGAGCGCTCAAAACTCGGCCAGAATCCTGCACGCAAACACGCCGCGCGATGGCCCTCAACCACGACGCTGCCGCCCCACATCGACACGCGAACACTGACACGCGGAACCGAGACGTGAACGACCCCTGGGCCGCCCTCGGGGTCACACTCCGGGGCGGGAGGCGGGGTCGTTCACGTCTCGGTTCCGTACCTGCGCTGACAGAACCGCAGTCCAGGGGCGGCACAGAACGCCGCCCCACGACGCCGGCGGCCGTCGCGCGGCTCACGGCTTAACTCCCTGCGCTTTCTACGCCTTGTAGTACTCGTTCAGACGATGCCAGTCGCGCTCACACTGCTCACGGACGCTGAGCTGAGGTTCCTCGGCAGGGGGTTGAGGACGGGGGTTAACGCCGTGCGATCGCAGTGGCCCCCCTCGCGGCCCCCTCCTCAACCCCTTGTCTACCAGCTCGGGTCGCGCCGGTGTGTCAGCAACCAGGGGAGAAAGATGACGATAGAAATGCGGCAACACGACTGACTCCACACGCCCTCGACCGCTGTTCAATGCCTCAGCGATCGCGGGTGACGATGGGCCTGCGAAGACCGCGTTTCCGTGCTTCAGCCAGCGGTGATACATCGCGGTGAACCGCGTCGCCGCGAACACCTCATGGCCCTTCCTCAGGAAGCCCTGGTTCAAGGGATGCATGGGTTCTCCGCGAGCGGCCTCGAGGCGGAGTTCAAAATACGATTGCAGCTCGCCAATCGTTGCGGAGTGCAAGGGTGACTCGAGCTCTTCATGGATGACCGCCTGATATGCGTCGTAGGCATGGTCGAGCGGGCGTGGAAACACGATTCTGATCGTCCAGATGGGAGCGACTCTCAGCAGCTCGGCGTGGGTCTGAAGGAAGGTCCTGAACGTCTCCGTGGTCGGCTCACTCGCCAGGTACGGCAACAGTGTGCGGCCGTCGGCGGCCACGGCGATCGGGACTGCAGATGGGAGTGACGAAGGCCGGGGCCGCGCCTCATCGCTCGTGGGTTCCTTGCGGCCTGTCGTCGGTCGCTTTGGCCTTCAGTCCTTCGAGGTATGCGGCCTTCTCGGCAGCGGTGGTCAGCCACTCGACGTCGCCAACGGCGAGGACGGCGTCCAGCAGCATCAGGCGCTCGACCGCGACCCGCGGCGACACCGCCCGGCGGTAGCGGCTCGACGCTTCCCCGATGAGGAAATACAGCGGCTTGTGATGGACATGATAGACCCGCGCGCGGTTGTGCACACATCGGATCTCGTGGGCATACCCTCGCTTGACCAGCTTGTCGAAAAACGCGTTGCATCGCCGGCCGCCGTTCGCAATCCCGGCGAAGCTTGCATACTGCCTCGGGATGCAGACGCCGCCATGGCGCATCACCAGCACGAGGAACCGCGCCTGGCGTTCGGTGAAGCCGCAGTCGATGACGGCCCGAATGCGCTCCTCTTGCGTCATCGCCAAAGCTCCTGGGCCAGGCCGCCGTTGCGCCCGCCGCGTCGCCCGGCGCCGCTGGTCGAGAGGCGCAGGCTCAATCCGCGATAACAGGAGAAGCCCGAGCGCGCCACGCTCGCGCCGTGGGCACCGCGATAGTGCGGCGTGACGACCTCAATATCCTCGTGCTCCCATCGGCCATCGGGCTCCTGGTACTCGACGCGGACGTCGGGGAAGTGGGCCTCGTCATCGAAGTACGGCAGGTCGTGTTCGTACGCCCATTCGCGAATCTCATCGGGCGTGCGATCCGGATGGCCGTCGTAGTCGTCGTGGTCCTTGTCCCGCTCGTGGAGCCAGCGCTGGTACTCGCTCTTCAGCTCGTGGTCGAGGACGACGCGCTCGATGAGCGCACCGCGGTCCAGGAGACGGTCCTCGGCCTGTTCGTACGCGCGATAGACCTGAAGGTCGTGTTCGAGTTCACGTTCGCGCCCCAAGCCCGCGTAGAACGTCTGCGAGTGCTCGTGATCGTGATCGCGGTGGCTCTCAAGGAGGCTGCGCCCGTCCTTCGTCAGGCTCACCGCATGGTCGCGGTACCCGGGCACGCGCGTGGTCTCGATCAACCCTTGTTCGCGCAGGTGTCGCAGGTCGCCGGACCGTGGATCAGCCGGGCTCTCATCGTGGTCTCGGAGATCACGACTGGAGACCACTCGGAATGCACCAACGGTCGCGAGCGTTCGGGATTCGGAGCCGCGCAAGGTGTATTCGCGATCGCGGTCGTGAACGAGCTCGCGCGCAGGTCCGCGAGGCAGGTGAACATGTCGGCTGAATGCATCCGGGACCTCGCGATCGCGTTCTCGATCGTCGCGATCTCGGTCGGCCCATCGGGGATCGTCATCGCGATCGCGTCCGTGCTCGTCTGACCCTTGCCGGTCGTTTCCAGGACCACGTCCGAGCGACCGCGCATCATCGTCATCGCGATCGCGGGGGCGTGTCGCAGGTTGGCTCCAGTCGTCATCACGATCGCGATCGCTGGAGCCGCTGCGGCCGCCGCGACTCGGCGTGTGCGAGTGCCGCTCGTCGTCTCGCGAATCGTAGTCACGAGGATCGAAATCCATACGCGTACCACCTTTCCGATGTGAACTGGAGGCGAGATGGCAGGCGACTGCAGGTCAGGATCTGTCGATTGAGACGAGCGTTCGGGAGAGGGTCTTCAATCAGCCGTTGGATGACAATTGGCTGACAATCGGTAGCGGCTCGCGGTTTCCTGCAGTTGCCCCAAGTTGGACATTTCCTAAGAAACACGAGGGGCAGCGGTCTCCCGCTGCCCCGAGTTGTGTGGGTTCTTTCGCCTTGGGCGCAGGGGGTCGCTGGTTCGAATCCAGTCGCCCCGACCAGTTTTCGAGTCGATAGGTCACAGCGCTGGTTTACGGTCTTCCGAGGCCTGAGGGCGGCGGAGTGCTTCGAAGAAATCGAAGGCAACGAGATCTTCTGGCCAATGTGACGGGGCAGGTCGTGGAATTCATCGAGAGACCGTATGTGAGGGACGCGAAGGTCGGGGCGCGTCGCTCAGGACACAACACAGCTCTGGCTGAGCTGTCTCACCCGGGATAGCGGCGTTCAACACCAGACGGCCTTCACCAGTCGCCGACGCGGTTCTGGCCGCGCGAGCTACCCCTTCGCAGCCACGTACTCCGGAATGGGCTTCCCGGTAACCCTCGCGTACAGGACCTCCGAGTCGAGGTCGGCGTCGTTCGGCCAGCAGACGGTACCAAGCTCCGGATGCACTTTCGCCTGGGCGAACAGTGCCAGGTCGCGCAGAGGTTCGAAAACCCCCGTGAATTGAATCAGCTGTGCGACATCGACGACACCCTCGACACCGTCGTCGAATTGGACATGGAGGCGATGATCAGCGAGTGGTTCAACGAAAACGACGTCTCTCAGCATGGCCGCTACTCCAATGGCGCGATCCGCTTCAGCGGCTCTTGCCGTCGCGCCAGATTCCAATCGTCCATCAGTTCCTGCCGGTGCGCTGAAGCCCACTCCACGACAAGACCCAGAACACGCGGCGACAGGTCCCCTTCGAGGATTGTCAGCGATTCGATCGTCACCGTTGCCTTCTGCTCAGCATACCGGACATGAAAGTGAGGCGGCGGATGATCGTTGTAGTTCAGAGAGATGATGATTCCAAAGAATCGGGAGACCTCAGGCACGGAGCCTCTCAGCGCGCAATGTGAACCACCTTCCTTGTCGTGCCTTCGACGATGGCCGTCAGACGTCTGGCCCAGCGTTCCAGCGCGTCCCGCTTCTCCGCATCGTAGGCATACCGATCGTACACTCGAGTCGCGGCGGGCCCGCCTTCGAGATGATTGAGGACCTTTGCGATGTGGTCGCGCGGGACACCCGCCTCGGCCATCCGTGTGGCAGCCGTGCGCCGCAGATCGTGCGCCTGGAACTCGAAGGATAGCGGCCGACACAGAATCGCCGCGGCCTTCTTGCCACGGTGTGCGATCGACCCAGCACCTCGACGGTTCTCGAATACGAAGATCGCGCGTTCACGACGGCGGCATCGTTGCGATACGGCAGGCTGTCGAGCATGCCGGCCGTGCCGTTGGTCCGCCCGTCGCAGGGGTCGCTGACGTACGCGGCAAAGGGTACCGCTTCCGTGGCCGCGAGCGTGCGCGCCGCCTCCTCCATCAGCGGGCTGACCTCCCAATGCCCCGGGTGGTAGCCGAGCGCGATGGGCGCACCGTCTGGCGCCCGTATGCCGCCTTGGGTGCTGAGGATCAGAAATGGCTTGCCGAGCAGCCCGGCCGGATTCCAGCCCATGCCGGCGTTCTGCGTCCAGCCGAAGAGATCGCCGCTGGCCATTGCGCTCAGTTGATCCGGCTGGAGCGACAGGCGACCGCTGGGACCGGGCGCCCTCGTCCGCAGCGTATGGATCGACTCGTCGGCCGAATCCAGGATGGGGTCGCGCATCATACGACTCAAGCCCCTGAGAGCGGGAAGTTCGACTCACTGTATCAAGTTTCCCGCGTCGCTCATTCGTGCGGGCAGGGCGTGCGGGCAGGGCGTTGACCATTGGCGTCCGCTCCTCTAAGCTTTCTTGCGTTGTCAACAGAAGTCGGACGACACGATTTCCGAATGCCTTTCCGCCTGCCACCGTTGGTTCTGGCTATCGCGCTCCTCTGTAGCGGGTCGCTTCCGGCCGGCGAGCGCCCGACGGCGCCGAACGGGTCGGCGGCGGCGGATGCGCTCGTGGACCAACCAGCAGGGTCATGACATGATCTCGACGACGATTCATCCAAGCGTCACTCGCCGCCCCGATTGCGGGCGCGGGCTGGCATCTCACACGCGGCCGCGCGCTGGCCGACGCCGCCGGGGCCGGCCTGCAGCCGCCCGCTGCGTCCATGTCGGCGGCGATCACGCCCGACAGAACGATCCGCCTCTTCAACGGGCGAGACCTCGACGGGCTGTACGGCTGGTTGAAGGACACGCACTACGAAGATCCCGGGACGGTCTTCACGGCCGCCGACGGCCTCCTGCGAATCTCGGGCGAGAGGCACGGCTACCTGGGCACGCGCCAGGCCTACAGGGACTATCACCTCGTGGTCGAGTACACGT
>WHTT01000117.1 GCA_009377605.1 Luteitalea sp. | reverse complement strand
GCTTCGCGACGCGGGCGTCGTGACCAATCAGAACGGCGAGGCGCGCACGACCATTACGACGACGCGCGAGTCGGAGATCACGGCAACCGTGGGTACCGCTACTGCCACCGAGACGCTCGCCGTGAACGACTTGCCACAGGTCTCGGTCACAGTCGCGCCCGCAGGCGGTGTCGTTGAAACCGACGACGTGGTGACATTCACCATCACAGTAGAGGCGCAACAGAACGGCAGCCCCGTGCGCGAAGCGTCCATTAGCTTCGGCGACGGCGGCAGCCAGTCCCTTGGTGCACTGAACGGCACCACGACAATCACACACCAATACAGGACACCCGGCACCTACACGGTTCGCATCACGGCAACCGACACCGCTGGCGAGCACGTGGAACGAATCCTGACGATTACGGCTGTAGAACCGGAGGAGGAAGGGTAAAGAGCGTGTGGGCACAGGACGCCTCGGCGAGGCGTCCCTACCCACCTCGGCACTTGGGTAAAATGCAAAAGGGTCGCGCTCTGGCGCGACCCTTTTGCGTTCACCGAGTAATGTCTCTTGTGTTTGGTTTCACGACATGACGTGTTCCACTGCTGGACACGTCACTGCGCGAGCAAATACGTCCCATCAGGTCGCTTGAGGAGGAATCGGAGCTCTACGAGCCGGCCGAGCAGCCGCGTACAGGTCTCCGAATCCAGCCCGAACAAGCGTTGAGCCTGACGGCAAGTTAGTTTGAGGCCGGGCATTTCGAGGAACTCGTTCTTCATGCGCACGATCAAGTCCTCTTCCGGCCTCATCGCGCCGACCGTGCGCGCACGCATCGGCTTTCCGCTGAGTTTCATTGTGTCGCGGCCTTCCTCCGTTTGCAGCTTCGGATGCAGAGGCATACCTTCAACTCCTCGCAAAGGACGTGCCGACAAGTGCCTGGCGACTGCAGGCCCAGGAAAGATCCACGACATGTTATCACCGCGGAGGACGGATGAACACCTCATGCGAAAAGAGAAACGTGATGTGACAGTGATGAAACGAGAGGGGAAGATGACAGGCGTCTTTTCCCCCTACCACTCGGTGTAGGGACGGCCATCGGATCCGACTTTGTCGGCCCCGCTCTTCACGTCCACAATGCCTGGTTCAGCAGCGAAGTCATCGGGATCAGGCTCGCCTTGGATCTCCTGCCACGTGGTGTTCGAGCGGGTAAACGGATCATCGGGAATCGAGCGAAGATAGCGTTCGGAGACCAAGTCTTGCAAGCTGGCAGGGTCCTTGTTCTTGTCCGCGTAATATTGGTCGATGGCATCGCGCATGCGAAAGAGGTCTTCCTTGAGCGCCGCTTCCTGAGCAAGCGTGACGGCGTTGCGGTACTGCACCATGGCGAGCCCCGCAAGGATGACGATAATCGAGATGACGATGACCAGCTCGACGAGCGTCCACCCTGTGGCGGAGTCCCGCGAAAACGGGGACAGCCCTCGTTTTGCTCTCGCTTCGATGGCCGCAAAACGAGGGCAGTCCCCGTTTTCGCTACCACTCGCGGTACTTCGAACCATCGAGCGCCGTGCCTTGACTCGTGGTGAAAACGTCGAAGACATTTTCGCCGCCCCAACTCTTGGACTTTGCATCATCCTGATACGAGCGTAACCCCCATTCCTGTGTCCCGATCATGGGATCGAATGGAATGCGCCGCAAGAACTTCAGCCTGCGATCCGGGTTCGCTCCTGCCGCTCTGACGCCTTCGACGAGGATCTCGAGCGTTTTCGGATACCCCTCGTCGTCCGGCTCCAATTCTGTCGACGCAACGAGCCCCATGTCTGCGGCGTCTTTGTAGCGGTCGACGGCCGTGCGCATCTCGCGCAGCGCCCGGCGTAGCTCGACTTCCTTCTGCCGCTTGACCACCACGCGCGTGAGCGGCAGTGCAACCGACGCCAGGACCATTAGGATGAGCGCTACGACGAGCAGCTCGACGAACGTGTAGCCCTGTTCGCCGCCACGCAGTCGGAAACGCTTCATAGCAGCTTCGCTCGCTCCGCTCGCTCAGCTAAGGGATCAAGGGATCAAGGGATCAAGGGGGGAAGGCCGAGCCAAGCCGCGGCGCAAGTAACCCACATCCGATGCTCTTCCCTCTACCCCTAGATCCCTAGATCCCTAGATCCCTAGATCCCTCACTTAACGGTCACCGACGCCGGGTCAAGCTGCAGCGACACGGGCGAGCCATCGGGCGCGGTCGCCACGCCGCTCGGCGCGATCTGTGTGCTGCCGGCCGCCACAGGGTCGAAGAGCACCGCCCCGAGCAGCCCCGTTCCGGACGCGCCGAGCTTGTCGCTGGGGCGGGTGACGGTAATGTCGATCCGGCCGGCCTTGGGATCGACACGCTGGGTGAACGTTGGTTGGACGCCCCCCTGGTTCATGTACGTGCCCTGCTGCACCGTGCGCACGCTCAGCACGCTCGGGTCGAACGTGATCGTCAGGCTCATCGTCGACACGCGTGAGCCACCAACAACCGAGATCGGCGCCGTGTACGGTCCGCCGCCCATTGCCAGCTCAGACCCAGGCACCGTCACGGTGACGCGCGCAGCACTTGGCGGTGTCGGCTGCTGTTGTTGCTCCTGCCCTTCAACAGGGAGCGCTTCCCCAGGCGGCGTTTGAGCGGGCTGCGGTGTCTCGGCCGTCCCTTCGCCTGGCGCCGGCTGTTCGGTAGCGGCGGCGCCTGGCTCCGGCGGGACGCCTCCCGGCACCTGCGGCTGCTGCTCCTCTTCGGCCTCGGGCGGCGGAGCAATCAGCGGCGGCGGTCCGCTCAGGCCAAGCCGATTTTGCGAGCCAATGTGGATGGGATCGAGGTCGTCCTGCGACAGTTCGTGCGTGCGGACGATCCGAGGCGTGATGAGCATGATGACATCGCTCTCGTCGTTCAGATCATCGGTGTAGCCGAACAGGCGCTGTATCGCAGGTATGCGGATCAGACCCGGCAGCCCCGTCAACGCTCGCGTGGCTCTTTCCTGAACGAGCCCCGCGAGCAAGTGTGCTTCCCCTTCGCGCAGACGCAGGAAAGTCTCGGCTCGGCGCGAGACGATTCTGGGGAGGCTCTGCCCACCGATATCCACGTTCTCGCCAAGCGAGCTGTTCTCCACCACGAGCTCCAAGAGGATCTCGTCATCGTAGGTCACGCGCGGCGTCATGGTGACGTTGACGCCAACTGGTTGATATTGGAATGACGTAAACGGCACGAACTGCGCACCTCCGCCAGCAACGCCGGAGAACGTCGTGCTCGGAATCGGGATCTGATCGCCGAGGTTCAGGACGAGCTCCTGACCTTCCATACCACGGAGCTGTGGCTTCGCCAGGGTTCTGCTGCGCGAGTCGGACTCGAGGAAGTTGACCACGGCCTGAGGAACACTCAAGTAGAAGTCAGCCGGGCTGACTCCGCGCGTGATCGTATTCAAGTTGAATGGAGGAGCTGCCGCGCCGTCGTCGCCACTCCCCGGCGCCTGCTCGGGCGAAAAGATCGTGCCGACACGATACTGATCCAAGTTCACGCCAATCTGCTTGGCTCGCCGACGACTCACCTCGAGAATCTCGACGTCCACGGTGATCTCAGCGGGCGGCCGGTCGTTGCGCGTCACGATCTGTTCCACGATGCCAATGACGCGATCGCTCGCACGCACCGTCAACGAGTTCTGCGTCTTGTTGCCAACGATTGCGGGCGGCGGCGCCACACCCGGAATGCCAATCATTTGTTTCACGACCTGCGCCATTTCCGCGGCGTCCGAGTGCGACAGATAGAAGGTCCTGATCACCTGTGCCTCGTACTGCATGCGCTTCTGCACATTGTCAGGAATCACCATGATGGTGCGCGGGTTCATGACCTTGTACCAAAGGACGTTCATCGTCAGCACTTGGTCGAGCGCTTCCTCCACGGTCACGTCCACCAAGTCGATCGTGATGGTCTGCTCGAGCTGCTTCGTCGCCGTTGATTCGTAAATGATGTTGATGCCGGTTGTGCTGGCAATCGTCGACAGCACCTCGCGGACCGAAGACTCAGTGAACGACAGGTCGAGCGGCGTCTTCGAGGCGGGGCTGAGAAGGGGCGTTTGCGTCTTGCGCCGCGCCTCCTCACGCATGGCATCGATCCTCGGCCGAGGACGTTCGGCTTCGGCTTGGTCGCGCAGCGTTCGCTCGATCTCCGCCGCGCGCCTCATGGAGTCGCGGTCGCCAGGATCGTAGTCGAGGATCCGCCGGTACGCGGGCAGCGCTGCGGCAATGTCGCCCTCACGGTCGAGCACCTGCGCCTTGCTCCGATGCACCGCTGCCGCCTCGAGCATCGCGCGCTCGAGCGCAATGCGATACTCGCTCCGATCCGGGTGTTCTTGCAGCGCCTGGCGGTAGTAGGTGACTGCCGCATCCCAGTCGCCCGCCCGCGCCGCCTCCTCTCCGCGCTTGTACGAGCGCACCGCACAGCCTGCCAACACGGCTGCCATCAGGGCCAGCGCTACCGCTCCTCGCACGCGACGTCTCAACGCCTTCCTCCCGTCACCCTGTCACTTTGCCACCCACTCATCGAGGCACCCTATCTACTTTCCCGATAGCCGAATCACCTGCCGGCCCTGACCATTGACGTATTCGAGCTGCATCGACTCCTCCCCTATCTGCACGATGCGGAAGCGGCCGTCGATGATCTCGCCCTGTTTGCCATGAAAGATGCTCGTCCCGTCGCTGAGGACGGCGACCTTGCCGGGCCACTCTTCCTTGAACAGCGTGCCGATGAACTTCAGCGGGATCGGCGGCGGTCCTTTGGGGGCTTGCGGCGCGGCCGGCTTCTGTGCAACTTGCGGTGCCGTCGCTGCCGGCGGCGGCGCTTGCGCCTCGAACTGAAACGGGTTCCGACCGCCCGACGTTGGCGCCGGTCGCGGCTGCTCGAG
Source organism: Luteitalea sp. (assembly GCA_009377605.1). Lineage (NCBI taxonomy): Bacteria > Pseudomonadati > Acidobacteriota > Vicinamibacteria > Vicinamibacterales > Vicinamibacteraceae > Luteitalea > Luteitalea sp. Next base: position 9,835 of record WHTT01000117.1, on the reverse strand, counting down.
CGCCTTCAGGTTGACGTCCCCCTCGAACGCTGCGCTAGCTGCCTGGCTCGTGCCACGCGCCGCGGCGGGAAGCGGCGCCGGCGATCCAACGATGCCTGTCTCATCTGGTGAGTCCCAATGCCACCATTGCCACAGCGCGACCAGCGCCAACACGACGAGCAGACCCGCGAGGAGTTGTTTCTGACGCTGCTGTCGATCAGGTGCCATGACGTGTCTGGTAGAAGGTCGACAGCGCAAGTGTCACGGCCAGCGACGCAGAGGGCTCGTCTCGTTGCGACAATGCCACATCGCGAATCACGACGAATTCAGGCGCCGTCTCGAGCGCATAGATGAAGCGCCGAATGTTCTGGTAGTCGCCCTCCACGACGATTGTCAGATCGAGCTGCTCGAGACTGCCGCGGCGCTCGTCCTCCTGCGAGAAGGACCGCCGGTCGGGGCGCAGGTTTGATTCGCTCGCCATCGCCGCAAGCCGCAGGTACGTGATGCGCCGCGCCTCGCTGCCGTCGGCTGGCAACACCTTGGTGTAGAAACGCTCGAGCTCTTCGGCAGCGCGTGTCTTGCCCGCCAGCGTGTTCTTGGCCAACCGCTCTTGCGCGCGAGCGGCCGCCACACGCGAGCTCGCCTCGACCGCGCGCGCTTCTGCGGCGCGGACCCGCGAGGCCAACGGGAAAAGCACCAGCACGAGGAGGAGGAGATCAACCGCCAGCAGGATGGCCAGTGGCAGGATGAACCGCCGGTGCTCCTCGAAGATCCGTCTCGCGAGAGGCGGTATCGTCATCGCCGGACCCCCACCATTCGACTCGCCTGACGGCCCGCCTTCGACGAGCCGTCAGGCTCGCTCATGGCAAGCCGTGAGGCGAGTCGAATGCCCTGAGCGAGCGGAGCGAGTCGAAGGGCCGCTTCCCCCTTCCCGTTTCCCGTTTCCTGATTCCCCTTTCCTGATTCCTGATCTCCCCGATACCGCCCTCTCAGCGTCACGAGGAACATGCCATCCTCGCCGCGCTTCTCCTCGTCGAGACGCACGTTTTCGAACGCTCCCTCCGCCTCGAGCTGCTCCATGAAGCGACCGACGTTTTCCACGCTGCGCCCAACGATGGTCATCGCAACGTAGGTTTCCCCCTTGTCGAAGTTCGGTCGGACCGAGGTCAACATGACGTCCGGAGGAAGCGTCGCCTCGATCCTGTTGAACAGCTCGGTCCAGGAGAAGGTCCGTCGCGCGATGACGGTGTTGGCGTCACGTGCCGCAGCAATCACCGCGTTCAGCTCGCCTTGGTCGATGCCACCGCGGACGCGCCCAGCGGACTCCAGCAGCCGAGCCGCCTCTGCCTCGTCACGCTGAATCCGGGCCCCAAGCTCCGCCTGGCGCTGCGACAACGAGAGCACGCGCACCAATCCGAACAGCGCCAAGCCGATCGCAAGGACGGCCAATGCGGCGAGCGCGATGTACAGCGCGCGCTCGTTGTAGAAAGGACGTGTGGCGAGATTCGTTCGCAGCATCACGCGGCCTCGCGCAGCACCAGCCCCACCGGCGCCGCCAGTGCACCCACGAGCTCCGGGGCGAGGCTGATGCGGTCCGCGACGCTCGCCGCCTTGCGCACGTCGAGCGGCTCGACGGGGCGCTCCAGCCGGCTCCCCAGATCACGAAGCGCGCCCAACAGCCGCTCCCGACCAACGGCGCCCGTCAAGAGCACGCGTGCGAGCCCTTCACCACCCAGACGGTCCTCATAGTACATACCCGCTTGGTGCACCTGATCGGCGAGATCGCCCCCCTGCTCGGTCGCGCGGTTACGGAAGAAGATCAAGTCGGCGCCCCGCACGATGGCAATCGACGTCGAGCTGGAGCTCATATTGACCAACATCCAATCGCGCGCGCCGACGACTGCCGCTGCGGGCGCGAGCGGCGCATCGGACATCGCCTCGCCTGCCGCCCCGTCGGAGCGCTCGCCGAGCAGCACCAGATTCACCAGGTTGAAGGTCGCGAGATCGACGATGCCCGCGTGGGCGCCTGCCTGCCGGCAGACGGTCTCGTACTCCAACGCGATGTCCCGGCGAATCAACGTGACGATGAACTCCGCGCCCCCTTCGAGCGGGGAGATGCCACGGGTGATGCTCACCTGGGCCTCTTCGATGGGGAACGGCGCGCTCTTCTTCATCTGCCAGCGCACGAGCTGATCCAAATCGGAGGCCGCCGACGGGACCTGCTCCAGTCTGAGCAGCGACACCTTGGCGGCGGCGTCCGGGACGACGAGCGCCACCCGTCGCGGGCGGCCGACGGCGGCCAACGCTTCGCCGATTGCACGCGCCACCGGGTCGCCGTTCTCGATGTTGGACGTCGACAGCGCCGGCCGCACGAGGCCATCATCGAGCCGCACCACCGCATGCGCCGTGATCATGGCGTTGCTGTCCGTCCGAGACAACGAGACCGCCGTCACGCGGTCCTCGGCGATCTCGAGCCCCACGGAGGGCGGCGGAGCAGCGAGCCATCGGGGTAAGCGCATAGCTTGGTCCTTGGTGCTTGGTCCTTGGTCCTTGGTCCTTGGTGCGCTTTGGCGTATCGAAGCTCCGAAGCGTACTAGGCGCACTAAGAACCAAGAACTAAGGACCAAGGACTAATTGACAAACGTCACCTTGTTGATCTCGCGGAGCGTGGTGTGCCCCTCCAGCACGCGCTCCACGGCGGACTCACGCAGGAAGCGCATGCCCTCTTCGTGTGCCGCGTGCTTGACCTCCGAGTTTGGACGCCGCGCGAGAATCATGTCACGAATCCGGTCCGTGACGTCGAGCAGCTCGCAGAGGGCGGAGCGTCCCTTGTAGCCGGTGCCCCCGCACTCGATGCATCCCGCGCCTTCGTAGAACGTGTGTGTCTCGCCGAGGCGCGGATCGAGCCCAGACTCGACCAGCATCTCCTGCGGAATGGTCGCCGGCCGCTTGCAGTCGGCACAAATCAACCGCACGAGCCGCTGGGCCAGCACGCAGTTGAGCGCCGACACGAACTGGTACGGCTCCACGCCCATGTTCAGGAACCGGCCGAGCACGTCGATGACGTTGTTGGCGTGCACCGTCGTGAAGACCAGGTGACCCGTCAGCGCCGACTGGATCGCAATCTGCGCCGTCTCCGGATCCCGAATCTCCCCCACCATGATCTTGTCTGGGTCGTGCCGGAGGATCGACCTGAGGCCTCGTGCGAACGTCAGACCTTTCTTCTCGTTGATGGGAATCTGCGTGATCCCCCGCAGCTGGTACTCGACCGGATCCTCGATCGTCACGATCTTGTCCTCGATCGATTTGATCTCGGAGAGCGCCGCATACAGCGTGGTCGTCTTGCCGCTGCCAGTCGGACCGGTGACCAGCACCATGCCGTAGGGCTCACGGATGTACTTGCGCACGCGCGTGAGCTCCGGCTCGGGGAAGCCGAGGATGTCGAGCCGCAGCTCCTTGAACTGCTCGCTAATCGACTCCTTGTCCAGGATCCGGATGACCGCGTCCTCGCCGTGTGCGCTCGGCATGATCGAGACGCGGAAGTCGATGGTCTTCCCCTTCAGCTTCAGCTTGAACCGGCCGTCCTGCGGCACGCGCTTCTCGGCGATGTCGAGCTCGGCCATCACTTTGATGCGCGAGATAATCGGCCCGGCAAACCGCCGATCGATTGGGCGCATCGCCGGCTGCAGCACACCGTCGATTCGGTACTTCACGTGCACCGCGCTGTCCTGCGTCTCCACGTGGATGTCGCTCGCGCGACGCTGGATGGCCGAATAGATTGTCGAGTCGACGAGCCGGATGACCGGGCTGATATCGCTCGTCAGCCGCTCGACCGAAAGCGTCTCTTCGCCGTTGTCATCCTCCTTGAGGAGCTGGAGCTGGAAGCTTTCCGTCGCCTCCTCGAGCACGCGCTGCGAGCTCTCGCTCTTCTTCAGCACGGCCTGGATGGCGGACGGTGCGCCGACCTTCACCTTGACCTTGGTCCCGAGCAACAGCGCGAGCTCGTCGATCATCGGCAGGTCTGTGGGATCAGAGACCACCACCACCAGGGCCTCTCCGTCGCGGCCGTACGGGACGAAGCCGTAGCGGAGCATCAGATCTGCCGGGATGGACCGAAACAGCGTACTGTCGACGTGCAGCTGATCGACGTCCACGAAGTCCAAGCGATAGCGCTCCGCCAACCGACGGGCTTCCGCCGTTTCGGCGCGAAGCTGGGCCGGTGTCGGCGCCGTGTGAACCTCTGGCGCCGCAATCGCGGTCGACTCCGCGGTTGACGAGCTGGATGTTTGATTGATGTCTGACGCCACTATGATCCTCTTGCCTGTGGTAGCGCGCTACGTATTCTCATGACATCCCTCTATGACATCACCTCGCCGAGCTGGAAGATCGGGAAATAGAGCGCCAGCAACAGTGTCGCGATGACGGCGCCCATGATGATGAGCAGCGCCGGCTCCACGAGCGTCACGAACCGCCCGAGGCGGGCCTCGATTTCCTCATCATAGAAGTCCGCGAGGGCGTGCAGCATGTCCTGCAGCGCGCCGGTCGCCTCCCCCACCTCGACCATCTTCACCGCCACGTCCGGAAACAGGCCGCGCGTCTCCATCGCCGCCGCCAGCGGCTGCCCCTCCCGCACCTGATGGGCCAGCGTCGCCGTCTCGGCGGAAATGTAGCGGTTGCCAATGGCGCGCGCCGCCGTGTCGAGCGCCGAGACCAACGGGATGCCGCCGCCGATCAAGGTGCCGAGCGTCCGTGCAAGCTGCGCCGTGCCGAATTTCCTCACGATATCGCCGAGGCCAGGCACGCTGAGCAGCGCCCGGTCGAACCTCAACCGTTGCCCCTCTTGCCGCCACCACAGCCGTAAGAGCACCGCAAGCAGCGCGAACAGCGCCAGCAAGAGGAGCAGGCGCTCTCGAATCACCGTGGATAGCCCGACCATGAGCTGCGTAATCAAAGGGAGCTCTGCGTCGAAGCTCTCGTAGAAGGCAGAGAACTGCGGCACGACCCACACGATGATGAACGCTACGACGAGGCACGAGAGAACGAGGAGGATAGCCGGATAGACGAGCGCGGCCATCGTCTTGCGCTTGATCGCGCCGAGCACTTTGACGTACGTCACGTAGCGCCGCAGCACCTGCTCCAGGCCTCCGCTGCGCTCACCGGCCAGTAGCGAGGCGGTATAGATGGGTGAGAATAGATCGCCGTGTGCCTCGAACGCTTCGGAGAGCGGCGTTCCCGAACGTACACGGTCATGGACATCGTCCAAGACCGCTTTGAACGTCGCGTTGGGCACGTTGCGGCGCAGAATGTCCAGCGATTGCACGAGCGGCATGCCCGCCTTCAGCAGTGTCGCGAGCTCCTGATTGAACACGAGGAACTCGTACGAGCGAATCTTGCGGCGTCTCCGTACGCCAACACCGCCAATCCGCAACCCTGCCCGCGGCGCCGCGGACAGGACGAGCATCCCCTTCTGCTCGAGGTCGTGGCGTAGGCGCGCTTCGCTCTCGGCGACATACGTCCCCTCGATCACCTCGCCCGACGCTGTGGCTAGCCTGCAGCGAAATTCCATTGACTATGGCCGCAACCGCTTGCCGCTGTGGCAATTACCGGCCCATTCGGCGTGATTATACCCGAGGGGCGCGACGAAGCCGGCGAAAGTCGGCCGGCGAAAATCAGACGTTCGGTCAGGAAATTCGGCCGGAACCGCGGCCTGCGGGAGAGCGGCGACGCGCCGCTAGCGTGTGAGGGGCCCCACCAACGCCAACACACGTTGGATGTAATCGCGGGTTTCTCGGTAGGGCGGCACGCCGCCGAAGCGCGTGACGGCCGCTTCGCCGGCGTTGTATGCAGCCAACGCGAGCTTGAGGTCGAATCGATCCAAGAGCGAGCGCAGGTGCCGCACACCAGCCTCGACGTTGGCGGCAGGGTCATAGGGGTTCGCAACCGCGTACTGCTGGGCCGTGGCCGGCATGAGCTGCATCAGGCCCATCGCCCCCTTCTGGGAGCGCGCGCGCGGTTGATAGCGAGACTCCACGGCAATCACCGCGTGTACGAGCTTTGGATCGACCTCGTGCCTGAGCGAGGTCTCCTCCACGAGCCGCACGTACTGCAGCGGTGGCTCCACCTGGCTCGTTGGCAAGGTTGCCACGGCGTCGATCGACGATGCGCCTTCCGGCGCCGGATACGGCACTTCGTCCGGCGCGACGCGCGCCACGAGCGCAGCGGGAAAGCTGACTTGACCTCCGCTCCGCAGCTCGAGAATCGCACGATCGCCCTCGAGACGGTACGTGTTGACCGAGAGCGTGCGGCCCGACGTGAGAAACACGAGCTCCGCGGAGGCGACGCCCGACCAGCACAGGATCGTCGCAACGGTTCCCGCCGTGCCGAACACTCGGCGAAACATACCACTCGAGTGTAGCAGGATTCGGGATTCCTGCCCTTATCCTTTGGGCTCTAGAAAGGCGTGGTAGACGCGAATACCGAGCTCGCGCGGGTCTTGGGACTCGCTGTCGGGGATCTGGGCCGGCTGGAACGTCTGGCTGACGTCGAGCGTGATGTCGACCTGCTCGGCGTCGCCGAAGTGCGCCGCCTTGATCGGGACGCTGCGGATGGCCTGCTCCCTCGTCACCGGGAAGGTATCGAGCGTCGTGTTACCGATTTTCACGCTGACCGTTTGCCCGGGGGCGAGCTCCGGTCGGCCGTCGAAATCCAGATAGAAGATCGCGTCTCTCTTGGGGTTCCGCAGCGAGATCGTGGCGACTTTCTCGGTCCACCACCACTCGACCGCCATGTTGTCCGGAGCGCTCTCGGGCCTGTGCCACCCCTCCGTAAAGTGCAAGAAGACGTTCTCGGACTGCGGCAACAGCTCCAGTGAGCCTACACGATAGCCTCGCTGCCCATTGTCATCACCGCTCAGCGCCAGGCGCGTCTCACCCTCGGGATCGTAGAGCCCCATGACGACGGTGGCCTGACCCAGGTAGGGGTAATTCGGAACGAACATGGTCCGCGGATACTCGATGAGCTCCCCTGGCTTCCATTCACTGGTTGGCTTCGGCGGCTGGTGATCGTCGGTCCACATCAGCTCGCGATCCGAGTCGAGGAAGTGAACGAAGATGCGGTAGTTGCGATCGAGGGGCTCGAGATCTTCTGCAACTGCAAACCGATAGGTCAGCTCCAGCGGGCTCCCGAGCGCGACCCGGGCCTTGTTGGGTCTGAAGGTCGGCGTTGCGACGGGCACCTCGGTTTCCGCCTTCTCGGCGCACGCGCCGGCCGCCAACAGCGCCAGGCCCAGACACACACTCCATGTCCTCACGTGAATTACTCCTAGGGCGCGCTCCGCGAACGCGCCCTACCATAGTCCTGTTGCGATGACCGCACGCCGCCATGAAGCGACTCGCGACCGCGGCAGCCTCCAACAGGTCGGTGATGGTAGCGTAGACCTCTTCATTGGCGCAACACGGGCGGTGCCCCCTTTACCCTTTAGCCCTTTCCTGCTACATTCCCCCGTGCCCATGTCTCTCGAAGCGCTCGGCATGATCGAAACGCGAGGTCTCGTCGGCTCCATTGAGGCCGCCGACGCGATGGTCAAAGCGGCCAATGTTGTGCTCGTGGGGAAAGAGTATATCGGGGCGGGCTACGTAACCGTCCTCGTTCGCGGCGACGTCGGGGCGGTCAAAGCGGCGACCGATGCGGGCGCTGCGGCTGCGCGGCGCGTCGGCGAGCTCGTGGCGGTCCACGTCATCCCGCGGCCGCACGCTGAAGTCGAAAGAATCCTGCCGAAGCCCCCCGAGACGCCTGCCGGGTCGCTCTGACGGCGCGTTCGGCGAACGCGCCTACCATGATGGAGGTGGAGACGCCTTGTCGAGGCGTCTGAGCCCGTGCCCATGGCCGAAGCCATCGCATCCGCATCAACCGATCGTGACCTCGCCTCCGTCGCCGAGGCGCGCGCGCTGGCCCGACAGGCGAAGACTGCTCAGCTCACCCTCGCCGAGCTCTCACAACCACAGGTGGACGCCATCGTCGACCGTGCCGCAGAAGCTGCCACGGCGCACGCACAGGAGCTCGCAGCCCTGGCGGTCGACGAGACGGGGTACGGGGTCGTCGAGGACAAGATCCAAAAGAACCTCTTTGCTTCGCAGCGTGTTCATGCCTTCATTCGACCCATGCCGACTGTTGGCGCCGTCCGACGGCTCGAGGCGGTAAAGGTCGTCGAGATCGCCGAGCCGTTCGGCGTCGTGGCGGCAGTCGTGCCATCCACGAATCCGACCTCGACCGCCATCTACAAGATACTCATCGCGCTCAAAGCGCGCTGCGCGATCGTCCTCAGCCCGCATCCGGCGGCGGTCGGCTGCATCACGCGGACGGCGGAGCTGATGGAAGCCGCCGCGCGACAGGCGGGTGCTCCGGCCGGCGCGATTGGCTGGATGCGCACGGTCACCATCGAGGGTACGCAGGAGCTGATGAAGCACCGGGATGTCGCCGTCATTCTCGCAACCGGCGGGATGGGGCTCGTGCGCGCCGCCTACAGCGCCGGCAAGCCGGCTTACGGCGTCGGTCCGGGCAACGCTCCGGCGTACATCGAGGAAACCGCCGACATCGACAAGGCGGTCGGTGACATCATCACAGGCAAGACGTTCGACAATGGCGTCCTGTGCTCTGCGGAGAACTCTGTCGTTGTCGACGAGTCGATCGAGTCGCGCGTGCGCCAGAGATTTCAGGCGACGGGTGGGTACTTCCTGTCGCCTTCAGAGATTGACCTCGTGGCGCGGGTGCTGGTGACGTCGCAGCGCCTGCCCAACCCTGCCCTGGTCGGAAAGTCGGCGGCGCTCATCGCTGAGCGTGCCGGTGTGACGGTTCCCGCAGGCACAAGAGTGCTCCTCGCCCCGCTTGCAGGCGTCGGTCGCGACCATCCGTTGTCAATCGAGAAGCTTTGCCCGGTCCTTTCCTACTACATCGTCAAGGACTGGCGTGAGGGCTGCGAACGCTGCAAGGAGATTCTGCGCTACGGTGGGATGGGCCACACCATGGCAATTCACTCCCGTAACGACGATGTGATCCTGCAGTTTGGCCTCCACAAACCGGCCAACCGTATCGTCGTCAATACGCCCACGACGCACGGATCGATCGGACTGACGACAGGGCTCGATCCCGCCATGACGCTCGGGTGTGGCGGATTCGGAGGAAACATCACGTCGGACAACATCTCTCCGCGGCACCTCCTCAACATCAAGCGGCTGGCGTATGAGACACAGCCGGCCGCGGCGAGACCAGATATCGCGAGCGGCTCGCGCCCGGTGCAAGCAACGGCTGCGCCAAGCGTGGCGCCAGCGCCCCGCCTTCCGGCGCCGCCGGCAGTCGAACGCGGCCTGGATGCGGCAACCCTCACGGGACGCATCGACGCCTTTCTGGCGTCACGCGGCATTCAACCGGCGCCCACGGCGCCAACCACGAACGTACCCGCCGGACCGGCGACATCTGCCCGGGCGGCCACGGCGGCCACCGACGCCGTGCAGGATGCAGCGCCAATCGGGGAGGAATCTTCCCTGCCTGGCGATGAAGAGGCCCCTGCTCCTTTCGTCTGCGAAGAGGACGTGCGAGACGCCTTGAAGACTGGGCGCAAAATCCGCCTCGCGCAACGCGCGATCGTGACACCCGCTGCACGCGAGCTCGCGGAGGCGCATCGGGTATTTCTCGAATAGTCCCAGCCTTCGCTCGCCTCCAGCGAGCTTCGGCTAGGCAAGCCCGTTCCCCGATTCCCGTTTCCTGATTCCCGAATCCTGATTCCTGGATCCCGATCCACCTTTTCGTGTTGAAGCGAAGTGATAATGTCCCCTCGCGAGCGAAATAGAAATGTCCCCTA
>WHTT01000116.1 GCA_009377605.1 Luteitalea sp. | reverse complement strand
CGAGGAGCTCGCGCACGGAGGCCCCCTTCCAGTTGCGTGTCCTGAGCGCTCCGACCGCGACGTCGGCAACGTCGCGCGCCGCCACCATGGGTATCGCCAGGTCTGACGTGAGCCATCGCCCTAGTCCATCGCGATCCCACGCGGCATTGGACGGTCGCATCGCTCGCGAGCGTAGTTGGGATGTCGCGATCCGCATTCGCGGCGCGCTTCACGGACTTGGTCGGTGAACCTGCGATGCACTACGCAACGCGGTGGAAGATGCACGCGGCGGAGATGTGGCTCGTCGAGGAGGATCCGCCGCTGGCGGAGCTGGCCAGTCGGCTCGGCTACAAGTCGGAGGCGGCGTTCAGCCGAGCGTTCAAGCGGTTCATCGGCGTCTCGCCCGGCGCCGCTCGACGGCGCGCGCAGGTCGCGCGGCTGCACGCACCGCTCCCGCACGGAATATGAATCGCGCGAGAGCGGTTACTTCTGACCCGCCTCGATGGCGAGTCGGTCGTCCACTGGGTTGGCGCGTTCTGCATATACGTTGGCTCACCCCGCTAGTGATCCCGCTTACACCATTCGGTACAGTCGTCAGTATGACTTCTGAGTTTGATTCCGTCATACAGACCGAGCATCACTCCTCACCTTTCGCCGCGCGGACGTCCGTGTCTCGCGCGTATGCCGCCGGATCGCCGTCGGCCGATATGCAGCCATTCTCGATCGAACGGCGGGCAGTTCGTCCGACGGACGTCAGGATCCGGATTCTCTACTGCGGCGTCTGTCATTCCGATTTGCATCAGGTGCGCAACGAGTGGAGCAATGCGCTCCCGACGCAGTATCCCTGCGTCCCAGGACATGAAATCGTCGGCCGTGTCGAAGAGATTGGCAGTGCAGTGACGCGGTTTCAGGAGGGCGATCTGGCCGGCGTCGGCTGTCTGGTCGATTCGTGCCGGACCTGTGCAAGCTGCAGTGAGGGTATGGAGCAGTACTGCGAGAATGTGGCGACCTTCACCTACAACAGCGCCGATCCGCACCTCGGCGGCGCCACCTATGGCGGCTATTCCGACAGCATTGTCGTAGACGAAGCCTTCACGCTTCGCATCTCGGACCGGCTCGACCTCGCGGCGACGGCGCCGCTGCTGTGCGCTGGCATCACCACGTATTCCCCGCTTCGCCACTGGCAAGTCGGGCCCGGTCAGAAAGTGGGAATCGTCGGCCTTGGCGGCCTCGGCCACATGGGCGTCAAGTTCGCGCACGCGCTCGGCGCGCACGTCGTGCTCCTGACTTCGTCGGTGGGCAAGCGCGCCGATGGTCTTCGCCTTGGCGCAGACGAGGTTGTCGTATCTCGGAACAGCGACGAGATGGCGACGCATGCGAATAGCTTCGATTTCATTCTCGACACCGTCTCGGCCGCCCATGACGTGAACGCCTACTTGTCGCTGCTCAAGCGAGACGGCACGCTCACGATGGTCGGCGCGCCGGAAGCGCCGCTGCCGACGTCGGCGTTCTCCCTGCTGTTCAATCGGAGGAGCTTTGCGGGCTCGATGATCGGTGGCCTTCGCGAAACGCAGGAAATGCTCGACTTCTGCGCCGATCATGGCATCACGGCCGATATCGAGCTGATCCGAATTCAACAGATCAACGAGGCTTTCTCACGGCTCGTGAAAAGCGATGTGAAGTACCGCTTCGTCATCGATATGGCGTCGCTGGTCTAGCTGGAGGAATCGCATGAACGCCGTCACTCAACGAACGTTTGGTGGTCTCGTCAGCCTTCAGCACAGCACGTGGAATCGCAGCACGCTGTGGGCTTGCGCGCGCGGACGAAGCCGCTGATGACCTTACCCGCCGCCTCTGGCGCGATCGCATCCACGTCGATGCCCTCCGCGGCGAGGAACGCACGCGCGTCCTCGAGGTCGTAGATACGTGTCGGCTCGATGTCGACTTCGTCGAAACCGGCGGCCCTCAGCTTCTCGCGGTAGCCGTTCTCCGTCAGCGCTCCAGCGATGCAGCCTACCCAGAGCTCCATGGAGCGCCGCACCTGGGATGGCAATTCGCCGCGCACGACGACGTCGCTGACGGCGAATCGACCGCCCGGTCTCAGCACACGAAACGCCTCGCGGAGAACGCGGTCCTTGTCGCCGGAGAGGTTGATCACGCAGTTGGAGATGATGACGTCGACGCTGGCGTCTGGCAGCGGGATCTGCTCGATATCGCCTCGAAGGAACTCGACGTTCGTGAGACCGCTCTTCTGCTTGTTCTCCTCGGCGAGCGCGAGCATCTCGTCGGTGGTATCGAGCCCATACGCTTTGCCGGTCGGTCCGACACGCCGCGCTGACAGCAGGACATCGATGCCTCCGCCGCTCCCGAGATCGAGCACGACCTCACCCGGCGTCAGCTCCGCGAGCGCAGTCGGATTGCCGCATCCGAGCGACGCCTGCACGGCCGCTTCCGGGAGCTCACCGGTCTCATTCGCACCGTACAAGTTCGAGGTGATGGGATCACAGCACTCAGGTTGCGAGGCAGAGGTGCCACAACAGGCGCTCTCCTCGCCGGCCGCCACGCGACGCGCTGCCTCCCCGTACTTCGTCCGGACCGCCGTCTTCACATCTTCCATGATTCGCCTCCTACCGTATCTGCTGATTGCTCCGGTCAGTTGCTACTGACAACAACCGGCCCTGGCTACATCCTGAGCGGAGTCTGGAGGCCCGCTCCGAACCTATCCTTCTGGTCCGCAACAGGCCGCCGGGCCGCAGCTACCAACGCTCGTCCCCGATAGGAACCGAGCTTCCGCAGCGCGCGTGAAGCGTCGAATGACCTGCGTGACGCCCTCACGGATCGCGGGATCCAAGTCCTGCAACAACGCCTTCTGCTGCTCGACCAGGTCAGCGGTAATCCGTTCGTACAGCCGCCGTCCCGCGCGGGTGACCACCAGCGCCGCGGCTCGGCGATCGCCCGACTCTCGCCGCGGCTCGACGTAACCCTTGCGGACGAGCGCGCCGACCACGCGGCTCGTGGTGCTCTTGTCGAGATACAGGCGGTCGGCCAGCGCCCCGAGGCGCAGCGGGCCGTGCTCGCTCAGCGCTTCGAGCGCATAGCACTGCGTCACCGAGATGTCATGGCAGCAGATGCAGTCCCGGTCCCGAAACTGATAGACGCGGACCAGATCCGACACCGCCGCATGCAGCGCCTCCGCATGGCGCTGTAAGCTGGCGTCGCTGCGCTTGGCGTCGTGAACAGGTGGTGCAAGCGTCGAAGCCATTGTCAGTAGCAACTATATGAGATGTGGCAAAGCGCGTCAACCCCCCCAAACGCCTCACCTCGGACTAGGAGACCGGCTCGGCATCACACGCTGCCAGTCACGCCATGCGTCTTGAGGACCCGTAGAATCTGGACGTGTGTGGGTAGCTCGATCAGAAAGTCCGCATCTCGCGCGAGGTGATGCACCTGCATCGGATCTCCGCCCGTGAAGGCACTCATCGCATCGATGTTCGCCCAGTACGAAATCGTCATGAACTCGGTGTCGTGCTCGTGATCCTCACGAAACGTCTGCACGCCCAATGCTTTACCGATGAGCGGCTTGATACCGACTTCGTAGTTGTATGCCTCGTATTCGTCGGCGCGCTCCCGCGGCGTGCGCCCGCGCCAGATGCGCGCAATCGGCGGCTTCACTGCGCCTGCACTCATGCGAAGCTCCTTCTTGCCGAGTCTCAGGAAAGCCCGTTTCATGTCGCCAGCCCGCGCTCGAGTCTGCCACCTTCTGCTCCTAGCACGATAGCGTGCGCCAGTGGTTTCTCATTCCACGAGCCGTGGTCGATGGCAACCACAGTAGCAGGAGCCGTCAACGTCGCGAAGGCGGGCGCAACATTCCCCACAAGGCAGGACTCGTCACACTGCTGTCTTCCTCCCGTAATCCCTTCGACACATCCGTCGAGTAGCGTCCTACCCTCGGGCGCGGGCTGGCATAGCCCACCCCGACGCGAGAGACCGCGGCGGCGCGTGCCGTGTCCTGCTTGCAGGAAGGAAGGGAACGGACGATGACGAGGATCGCCATCGGATTGCTGTGTGCTGGACTGGCCGGTTCTGTGACGTCGGATATCACTCTAGGGAAGGGGAGGCGCGAGAGTAGCTTTCATCGTGTCGGCACCCTTGCGAACTACCGGAACAATCCGAACATCACCGACGAGACGGTCTCCGAGATCGTCGCCGCGACGGCCGATGGCAAGACCCTGATCTACACCGACGGTCCGCGCGGCGAGGTTGGCTTCATCGATATCACGAATCCTGCGAGCCCCCTCCCCGCGGGCAGCATCATTCTCGACCCGACTCCTGCGGACGACGTTGTTTATGAGCCCACGTCCGTGGACGTCCTCGGCAACGGATACGCGCTCGTCGCCGCAAACACGAGCCAGTCGGTGTTCGATCCGAGCGGCAGTCTCCTCGTCATCCACATCCCGAGCAAGACGGTCGTCTGGGAAATCGATCTCGGCGGTCAGCCAGACTCGATTCAAATCAGTCCAGATCGCAGGTTCGTGGCCGTCGCGATCGAGAACGAGCGAAGTGAGACGCTCTGCGTCGGCGGTCGTGAGAACGGCCTCGACGTGGTAGAAGACGACGATTATGTGTCGGGCGTGAACACTACCGAAGACCTGTGCGAAGAGGCCTCGGGTGTGGTCGGCGGCTTGCCGCAGACGCCCTTCGGCAATCCTCCGGGATACCTGACCGTGATCGGGATCACCGGTCAGAACCCGGCGGCCTGGATTCGCCATGACGTTGCTCTAACGGGCCTGGCGGAGTACGCGCCAGAAGATCCGGAGCCGGAGTTCGTCGACATCAACCATCGCAATCAGGCAGTGGTGACGTTGCAGGAGAACAACCACGTCGTGATCGTGGACCTCGCGCGGCACCAAGTCATCAATCACTTCCCGGCCGGCGTTGTCACGCTCAACGGCATCGATGCCACCGAAGACGACGTCATTGCGCTCGCCGATGCGCTTGCCAATGTTCCGCGTGAGCCAGATGCCGTTGCATGGATCCCAGGCGGGTGGGGCCACCTGAACATCGCCACCGCCAATGAGGGCGACCTCTTCGGCGGCAGTCGTGGCTTCTCGATCTTCACTCCGGAAGGGGCTCTCGCCTTCGACAGCGGAGTCTCGCTCGAGGAGCTCGCAGTTCGGCACGGCCACTATCCGGAAAGCCGGTCGGAGAACAAGGGCACGGAGCCAGAAGCCATCGAGTACGCCCGGTTTCGTGGCCAGGAGTACCTCTTCGTTGGGAGCGAGCGCGGTAGCTTCATCGCCGTCTACCTGCTCGACCGCTTCGGGCGGCCTCGGTTCACGCAGCTCC
This sequence comes from Luteitalea sp., assembly GCA_009377605.1. NCBI lineage: Bacteria > Pseudomonadati > Acidobacteriota > Vicinamibacteria > Vicinamibacterales > Vicinamibacteraceae > Luteitalea > Luteitalea sp. The sequence goes on along the minus strand of WHTT01000116.1, from coordinate 9,745 downwards.
TTCCTGCGCCGCTCGGACCCGAGGGGCTCCTCGCTATCCCGCACCGCAACCTGCTGGTGGCGTCTGGCGAAACCGACGATCCCTCCTTCGGCGTACGGTCGACGGTGATGATTTACGAGCTCACGCGCGAGGCGCCAGAGTACCCGCAGATCGTCTCGCGCGACAGGGCGGGCTCGCCGATCCCATGGTCTGCACTCTCAGGAATGACCTCGATTCCCGGGCGGCCAGATACTATTCTCGCGGTGTGGGACTCGTATTTCAGTGAGAGTCGCATCTTGGCCATTGACGTTTCAAGCAAGCCGGCCGTCATCACTGGCGCACTGACCATCCAGAACGGGAGCGGCAACTACGATCCCGAGGGCATCACGGTGGCGCCGGATGACACGTTGTGGATCGCAAGCGAGGGCAACGCCAGCGACAGCAGACAAAACCTTCTGATCCAGACCGACCTCACAGGTCAGGTACTCACCGAGATTGGCTTGCCGACAGAAATCCTGGCCTGCCGCGCCGCATCCACCAACCGCACAACGCTCGGCTCCGGTTTCGAGGGGGTCGCTGTTCTTCGAGGCCGGCGTGGCGCGTACCGTCTCCTCGTCGCGCAGCAGCGCGGCTGGGACTACACGACTGGGGAGTGCGAAGACTTGGACGACGATGGCGGGGGCCTCAACGTCGGCGGCGAGCCGAATTGGACCCGTATCTGGATCTACGATCCGCAGAGCGACAGCTGGGATTCCCTTGCTTGGGAGCTCGCGCCAAAGCCGGCCAATGCCAGCTGGGTCGGCCTGTCGGAAATCACCGAGACGCCCTCGGGCGAGTACCTCGTGATCGAGCGGGACAATCTGACAGGCGACTTCGCGGAGCTCAAGACACTGGCAAGGGTCGACCTCCCAGCCACTGCCGACCGGCTGATCAGCCACACCGAGAAGGTCGTCTACGATCTGCTTCCTGATTTCGCAGCGACCAACGGATGGATGACGGACAAGCCCGAAGGGGTTGCAGTGACAGCGGACGGCCATACCTACGTTGTGACCGACAACGATGGTGTCGACGACTGGTCCGGCGAGACGTGGTTTTTCGACCTGGGTCCGTACTGGTGGCTCTTCCGCTGACAGATAGGGCTTCACGCGTTGTCTGCGAGCGCGGCGGCAATGTCGAAGGTCCCATCAACGACTTCCACGAAGTTCCGTTCTTCGCGAACAATGAGGCGTTGTGCCTGTGCCATGGCGAAGTTCTTGCGCGCGTCCGGATCGGTCCTCAACCTATTCCGGTATGCCTCGTACGAAGCGAGACTGTCGAAGGCGATCAATCCCCAAGCCACGTTGTTCGTGCCTTCATGCGGCAGGAAATACCCCACGAGATGGCCGCCGCATCGAGGGATGATGCGGCCCCAGTTCTCGGCGTACTCCTTGAATCCCTCTCGCTGAAACGGATCGATTTCGTATCGGATGAAACAAGTGACGGTCATTGTCGCTCTCCTCGTGCGTGGTCTGCCGGACGAATCGCCATCGCCCTGTCCAGGCAGCCACGAAATGCCCGCCAGGCCCAATGACAACCGCATCACGTCGCGCCGACTCGTGTGCTCCATTGCATCCTCGCTCTCTTTGCCGCTGGACGGTTCACGCGAACAGCTCCCGCCATGCCGGCACTCGGCGGCCGCGCCACATCGGGCCTTCGCGCACGAACGTCCACTCGGGGTTCTTCTTCAGGTCACGTAGCGCCGCAACGACGGCTTCGAGTGTTGGCACATCGGCGTCGGCGCACTCGAAGTAGTTCACGAAGTCGTAGGCCTCCTCCGGCGCCGGCTGCACCTCGCTCTTGTAGGTCCGCCGCATGATGCTGGGGATGCCTGCGGCCGCCGCGAGCGCGTGTCCTTCGTGCACAATCTGCCCCTGCGCGTCGTACCGCGGCAGAAAATAGGTGTGTCGCTCCATCCAGTCCTTCGCCCACCACTCGGGGGTCTTGCTCATCGGGATGAGGAAAGCATTCGGCATGGCCCGGCCCGACTGCTGGACGACCTGGTGCGCGTAGGCGAAGTCGTGCATGGCGTTGCCGGTGTAGATCGTTGGACGGACGACGCCGCGGAGGACGCGGGGCACGATCGACAGGACCAGCAGGCGCGCCAGCTCGCTGCAGAAGGTAGCGCAGGCTAGCGCTTCTTCGAGGCCGCCTTCGCCTTTGGGCGCGCGACGACCTCATTCGCGCGGAACTTCGCGATACCTTCGATCCTGTACGAGATCAGTTCTTCGGCTCCCGGTACGGCCTTGCGAATGGTGCTCCGCACGCGCTTGAGCACGCTCTGCACGGGTCGTGGGAAGTCCGCAATGTACTGGTCTATGTCCTTGGGGTAAGTTCGGTCGATCTTCATCTCATTCCCCTCGTTCTGAATCACCCAACGTCGTGTGCCTGGACGTCATTCTTCACCGACTGGTCGCGAGATCAGACCGGCCACCGAGAATCGATCGGCGGCTTGGAGGCTTGACCGCGTAGGAGACCCTCAGGAGGCTCGCGGCTGTCAACGAAGCGACCCGACGAGCTCCTCCAGCTGATCCATCGTCTCGCGCATGCCGTGCTCCATGCCAGACGCGAGGATAGCGTCGCGCACTTCCTTCGACGGACAGCGGCTGCGCGACACGAGGTGCGTCTTGCCCCCCTGCTCGTCGAACGTGACCGTGACGATGAGCTCGGCATCCCCCGGTTGCGCGCCGGAGGCCGTCGGCTCGAAGATCTCTGTGTAGACCAGGCGAGAGTACGGCAAGACCTCGGTGTACTTACCCGAGAACGCGAATTCCTTGCCCGTGTCGAGCCGGAGGACGTAACGGTACTCGCCGCCGACGTGGATGTCGGCGTCGCAGGTCACGACGGAGACGCCGCGCGACCTGGGCGCCCACCAGCGGCTCACGTGCTCGGGCTTGGTCCAGGCGTCGAACACGATCCGCGCCGGCGCGTTGAACGTGCGCGCGATGACGATCTCGCGATCGCCTTCGAGCTCCATCGATGTGCGGTTCTTCGAGGCCGGATCACTTCCTTCTCTTGCGACCATCGGACGTCTCCTTCCCTTTGAGCTCTTCGATGAGCTCGTCCAGCTCGTCGAAGCGCGCATCCCAGACTTGGCGATAGCGCTCGAGCCACTCGTGAAGTTGGCGGAGGGGTTCTGCGCGCAGCCCGTAGAGCCGCTGTTGGGCGCGCGGTTGCACGGCGACGAGCCCGGCATCTTTCAGCACACGCAGATGCTTCGACACCTGCGGCTGGTTGAGGTGAAGGCGCTCGCCGATGTCATTCACTGGGCGGGGTCCCGAACGCAGCAGCTCGACGATGCGAAAACGGTTCGGCTCCGCAAGAGCAGCCAACGTCTCGATCACGGCTGCTAATATGCCTCACTATTCATATTCCTGTCAAAGCATTTTATGGGATGCGTCAGGTCAATGTATCGCTGAAGCGCGTCTTTCAGAGTCTTCGTGAGTCGACCGTGATCACCAGATCGTCTCGACCTCGAACCGTGCGATGTTCGGATCGCTTGTCGCGATTGGCATCTGCTCTCGGTCGCCCTGAGCTGCGAGCATCCGGTCGAACGGATCGCCGTGCTCCTGGGGCCAGGAGCCGGCCCTCTCTGCGTGTGCCAACGTCACCGGTAGAAGCTTGAATCCCTGCCCGATACAGTATGATTCGACTGACTCAGGACCTGTCCATTTCAGCGTCCCGAGTCGCACCTTCGTGGCGATCTCCCAGCCGCTGGCGGCGCTCACGAAGACCCGCGTACGCTCATCCTCGATGAGGCGCCTGACCTTCCTGCTCAGCGCCTTCGTGTTTGCAGCCCACCATAGGAGAGCGTGTGTGTCGAGCAGGACTCGCGTGTGAAGCACGCTACTCTATTCCTCGCCACGCCACTCCGATGGCAGCGGCTCGAAAAACGTCTCGGTGATCTCGACGAAGCCGCGGAGCGTCCCCGCCTGCCTCTTCGGCTGGCGACCCGGCAGCGGAACGAGACGCGCATACGGCTTACCGTGCTTGGCGATGATGATTTCTTCACCGGCATGCGCTCGGTCGAGCAGGCGGGACAGGTGGGTCTTTGCCTCGTGGACGTTGACGCTCGTCATACCGCTCATTCTAGCGACGGAATATGACTAAGTCAATGAACTAAGTCATCTTATCTCATTCCCTCGCCAGATCGGACAGGTGAATCGCGAGCGACACGAGTAAGCCGATGACCCGGTTCCTCCCCGCTGCCTCGCCGATCATTTGCGACTCCTTCCGGGGTTGGGTTGCTGCGCACGCCTCTTGATCGCCTTCTCCAACTGGCGGACATCGTCGAGCGTCAGCTTCCCCGCCTCGGCGAGCTGCGCCATCATCGGTTGCGCTTTTCCGCCGAAGAAGCTCAGTATCTCGTCGAGCAGCCGGTGTCGTGCGACGTCACGGGGAACAATCGGCTCGAAAATGTGCGCGTTGCTGATTTTTCGTATCCGCCGTACGGCCTTCTTTCCTTCCAACCGATAGACCGTCGTCTGAATGGTGGTGTAGGCCGGACGAGGCTCTGGAAACGCCTCCTGGATCTCGCGAATGGAGGCGTTGTCCCGCGCCCAGAGGATCTCCAGGATTTGCAGCTCGAGCTTCGTGAGCTTCGCGTGAGTCATGAGTCTCCTACTATCCGTCGTCAAGATCTACTATGAAATAGTAGATCTGTCAACGAACCAGGAGTTGCTGCACACCCCATTCACTCGCTCCAGGTCTGGACAGGCTGGCCTGCATCGCATTCACCCTGCCAGAGCGACTGTCGCATTCGTGGGCGTGCTTGGACGGCACTCGTGGGTGACGATGCCGGTGAATACGCCCCTCCCCGGACCGCCAGCAGCGAAATCAGACACGGCTGCGTTCTTGACAGAAATGATTCCTTGCGACAACATCCCATCAAGCATCTATGGGACGAGCACAGTCGGGCGAGCTGCTCCAGGGCACGCTACCGTTACTCATTCTCCGGGTTCTCGCACCCACGTCTAATCATGGGTTCGGGATCGCACGGCGGATTGAGCAGATCTCCAAAGATGTCTTGCGCGTCGAGGAAGGATCGCTCTACCCGGCCCTGCACAAGATGGAGCTCGAGGGGTGGATCGAGTCCGAGTGGCGCCTCACCGAGAACAACCGGAAGGCGAAGTACTACAAGCTCACGCGGGCGGGTCGCAAGCAGCTGAGGCATGAAACCGGGCGATGGGACGCGATCGCCGCCGCCATTGCGGCGATTCTGCAGGAGGCGTAGAGGCATGCCTGCCTGGATGACACGAGGCCGGTTACGGATACGCGCTCTCATTCGGCGCCACCACGATCAGGACCTGCAGGACGAACTGCAACTTCACCTGAACCTCCTCGAGGACCATCACCGTGCGCAAGGCATGACCCAGGCGGAGGCTCGAGCTGCCGCACGTCGTCAGTTCGGCAACGCGACGCAGATCAAGGAGCAAAGCCACGATCTCTTTGCGTTCACGTTCTTCGAGGACTTGTTTCGTGATGTCCGATTCGCAGCCAGGTCGCTGCGAAAGTCTCCGGCGTTCACCGCCGCGGCGGTTCTGACGTTGGCTATCGGAATCGGCGGTAACACGGCCATGTTTTCGGTGATTCACGGCGTGCTGTTGCGACCGCTCGATTACCCCGACCCCGACCGCTTGGTGTACATCGCAAGGGACAACCCAGACGAGGGTACCGACAGCCGTTTCTCGTTGGAGCGACTGGAAGTCGTGAGGGGCATGGCCCAGTCTTACGCGGGCCTTGGCGCGTTCCTTGCTCATCCAGAAGACGTGACGCTCTCTGGCAAGGGCGGTCCGGAGGCACTGAAGGGAGCGCGCGTTTCTGCCAACTTCCTGGACGTCTTGGGCGTAAGGCCAGCATTGGGCCGAAGTTTTCTCGCTGAGGAAGATACGGTCGGCGGCGCGCCTGTGGCGATGATCAGTGCCGAGTTGTGGAGGCGGCGGTTCGGAGGTGATGCGTCGCTGGCGGGCAAGACCGCCAATCTCAATTCAACGGCGTACACCATCGTCGGCGTACTTCCCGCGGCATTTCAATTCCCGTTTCCGGCGGTCGACGTTTGGATGACTCAGCCAGCCGAGTGGTCCAATTTGGAGCCCTCATTCCGACGGTGTTGCTCCCCGTTGTTGGGATTTGCTCGGTTGAAGCCAGGGGTCACGCTCGAACAGGCACGCTCGGAACTGAATGTGCTGAACGAACGGTACGCCACGGCTTATCCGAACAAGAACGTCTACACCGGACCTCTACGATTGGCACAGCTGAAGGATCAACTGACGAAGAACGTGTCCACGATGCTCTGGATGCTCTTGGGCGCCGTCGGCTTCGTGCTGTTGATCGCCTGCGCCAACGTGGCGAGCCTGTTGATGGCGCGGGCGACGTCTCGGTCCCGCGAGTTCGCGATCAGGACAGCGCTAGGTGCGGCGCGGGGGCAGCTCATCCGACAGCTCCTCACCGAGAGTCTGCTGCTGGCGACGGCAGGCGGTGTGTTGGGTGTGCTCTTGGCCTGGTTCTCGTCCAGCGTCATCACGACAATGACGGTCTTTGATCTACCGCGTGCCAATGAGATTCACATCGACGGCATCGTGCTCGGATTCACCGCGGTGCTCTCGATCGCGACGGGCGCCTCGTTTGGAATAGCTCCGGCGTTGCAGATTATCCGGCCGCGTGTCGTGGACATGCTGCGCCAGGCCGGTGCTGCCAGCACAGGAACACCTGGGAAGCGTCGAATCGTCGGCATCAGCACGTGGGGGATGCTGATTATCGGCCAAGTTGCGTTGTCGATGGTGTTACTCGTGGGTGCTGGCCTGATGATCAAGACCCTCGCGAGACTGGCGAGTGTCGATACGGGCTTTCGCCCCGCGGGCTTACTGACGATGCGGATTCCCTTGCCGATGACGCGCTACGACTCGCCTGAGAAGCGAGCGGCATTCTTTGAAGAGTTGGTGCGTCGAGTGGAAACTGTACCCGGCGTGCGCGGTGCCACAGCGGTGCGCACGCTGCCAACAGCGCGCGGTCAGCTTGGAACCAACCTACAGATTCAGGGACAGGAGATCGCAGAACCAGGTCACCTGGGGATCGGCTTGCAGACGATTACACCCGGTTATTTTCGGGTCTTGGGGGCGTCTCTTCAGCGCGGACGGGAATTCACGGCCGCTGACAACACGCGGAGCGCACCGCCCGTCGTAATTGTCAACGAAAGCTTCGCCCGCCGTTTCTGGCCGGCCTATCCCGGCGGCGCGGACCCGATCGGCAAGCGGATCACCGTGCCAATTCTCGAAGCCGGTCCCCTCGAGATCGTGGGAGTCGTGGCGGATGTGCACGAGCGCGCATTGACCCGCGACACCGAGCCTCGGTTTTACATCCCCAAGATCCTGTATCCGCCGCAGGTAGGGTACTTGGCGGTTCGTACGCAGGGCGACCCGTTGCTCTCTGTGAACGCCATTCGCGCCGAAGTGCTGGCGATCGACCGCGATCAGCCGGTTGCGGATATACGAATGATGGAGGAGATATTCGAGGCGTCGGTGGGACCGCAGCGCCTCGTGACATGGCTCTTGGGATTGTTCGCAGGCACCGCGCTCTTGCTTGCCGTGATTGGCATCTATGGCGTCCTGGCTTACTCGGTGGCACTGCGTACCCAAGAAATTGGCATTCGTCGCGCGTTGGGCGCACAGCCGAGCGACATTTTGGGAAGCGTGCTGCGACGCGGTCTAGTCTTGGTGCTTGCGGGCGTGACGCTGGGTATTGGCGGTGCGTTCGCATTGACCAGAATCATGACCGGGCTGCTCTTCCGTACTAGCCCCAGCGATCCGGCGACGTTCGCGAGTATCGCGTTGCTCTTCATCATCGTCGCGCTGGCGGCCAGTTGGCTTCCTGCCCGGAGAGCGGCAACCGTTGATCCAATGCGCGTGTTGAGGTAAACGATCGCAGCCAGTAAACGCCTCCGCATGTGTTCCGAGGACGTTTGCGATCTTCGCTCGTTGATTACTCTTCCACGAAGCGCTTCAGCCGGTCGAGCGCGCTGTCCCACTGTGCAGAGATCGTGTCGAGCGTGCGCCGCGCCTGTTCGAGCTGATGCGGCTCGAGCTCCCAGATGCTCTCACGACCCATCCGCGTGCCGCGCACCAGGCCCGCGCTCGCCAGGACGTGCAGGTGCTTGGTCACCGCCTGACGCGTGACGCTCGCGCCACGCGCCAGGCGTGTAATCGACATCGGGCCATCGGTACAGAGGCGGCTGACCAACTCGAGCCGCGTCTGGTCGCCGAGCGCAGCGAAGACAGGCACCGATCGCGCGAGCTGAGCGCTGCTCGCCGCCGTGCGATGCCGCTTAGTCGACATGCTTTCTGATGTTCTCCATCTGCGCGGCCCAGCCTTCGTCGTTGCCGCGATAGGCGCCCGCGCGCCGCGCCAACGGGATCGCGTTGAATCCCGACTCGACCACCGTCAGCAGGATGCCGCCTTCGACTTCTGCGAGCTCGAAGGTGACCAGGGTGGTCGGCTCGGCCGAGTAGTCCACTTGCGGATCCATCGGATTGGGATGCCAGCGCCACGAGACGAGACGCTCCGGCTCCACACCGTTCGATCGTGATGTCGAACATGAGATGTTCGTAGTCCTTGTGTGTCACTGGACCCCGGATGTGCGCACCGGGAGCGATGACACCCGACAACCTAGTGTGGTGTCTCCGAAATAGCTTGGCATTCGGCCGCCGCTGCATCGGCGCCCTCGGTGCACAAGCTATTTCGGAGACACCACACTAGCGCCGAACCATTGTCCCAGCTCCCCGGCGTCGGTCAGGGCGCGCCAGATGCGGGAACGCGGCGCGTGCAGCAAGACTTTCTTCTCGATCCGATCGGATACCGTCGTTGTGCTCATGGTCACGTGCAACCTCCTGGTTGCATTCTAGCGTGCCTGGCGACGATCTGCAACTGACGGGTTGCACATAGGAGCAGGGTGGCTGGAGTGTGTTTGATCGGTCTTCATCTCATTTCCTCGTCTGAATCATCCAACGTCGCGTGCGCGGACAAAGTTCTTCACTAATGGACGCCGGGCTGGATGAGACGGGCGCTGCCATCCTGGCAGAGCTGAAGGCCGCGGGCGTGGAGCCCGGACGGGTCCCGGCTGTGCTGATCCGGGGCGGGCTCAGGACGGGCATTACTCATCTCTTGGGCTGCCGACGTGCTCGACCGTGCCCGCCCGGACACCCGTCAGTCGCACGGCTTCCGATCCTCCATTGATGCGAATCGTCGCGGCGTCGAGGTTCCCGAGAGTGGCGTCGCCCACGGCGTGCGCGGCGGCCGCTGGGCCGGACGCGGAGTTGAAGCCGACGTAAATGGCGCCGTACCGACCGCCATCAATCTCGAGCCCTTGGAGCGGTCCCCAGAACGCCACCGGGGCGTCGGTGGCCACGTTGATGAGTCGCACGCGCCGATAGGTGTTGACCGCACGCTCGGCCGCCGGTCGCGCACTGGCGAAGACCGCGAACGCGCCGCCGATCTTCCGGAACGTCACATTGCGCAATTCCACATCGCTCGACTGGTTGATGTGGTCCGCCGTGTCGTGGTTGCGCATGCCGACGCCGTTCCCTGCCACGTTCTCGACGACGGCATCCTGAATCAGGACGCCGTCGACGCCGTCTTCAATCTCGAACGCATTCCCGTCGACGGCCGCTCGAGGTGCGTCGCGTGCCACGACCTCCACGAACGACGTCTCTTTCGTGATCCCGCCCGATACGAGGTC
>WHTT01000115.1 GCA_009377605.1 Luteitalea sp. | reverse complement strand
GAGGGGACATTTCTATTTCGCTAAGAACGGGGACATTTCTATTTCGCCTTGACATTTCGCCACCGACCGCTTGACAGGGCACTTTGTAGTGCACTATCATCTCTCACCTCAACGCAATAGCAGGGTTGCCTGACTCGGATTCCCTTCCGGCGGGCCCCAACGTGGCGCGGCGGACCTGTCGAGAGGACGCCGATGCTCGCGCGTGCCCGTCTTTGCTGGTTGCCGGGTGAACGTCCGCCAACGTCCCCGCGTGGCGCAGGCCTCCGTCAACCGGACGCCACGCGACACGTGCGCTCCCCGGCGCTCAAGAGGAGTGAGGTGGAACAATGACAGTGAAGCTCGCGTGGCGCACGAGGATGGTGGGGATGCGATGCGCTGCTGCCGTGGCCATTCTTGCACTCGCTGGACTGTCGACCACGGCCCGTGCGCAAGTGCTCTATGGATCCATCGTCGGAACCGTGACGGATTCCTCCAATCTCGCCGTTCCGGGTGCGACCGTGGTCATTACACACGGTGAGACCAATCAGTCCCGTGAAACGATCACCAATGAGACGGGAGGCTACACGTTCCCAAACGTTGCCGCTGGCACCTATCGGGTCGACGTGTCGTTACCGGGGTTTCAGCCGTTCAGCGCGCGTGATGTCCTCGTCCGACTCAACGCCACCGTTCGTGTCAACGCGAGGCTCAGCGTGGAAGCGCTCGAAGAATCGGTGCGCGTCTCTGCAAATGCCGCCCTCCTCCAGACCGAGACGGCCGCTGTTCAATCGCAGTTGGTCCGCGAGACGCTCGAGAACATCCCGGTGAACGGCAGGAGCTTTCAGAGTCTGCTCGTGCTCACACCTGGCGTTGCGCAGCCGAACTACTTCCAGACCGGCGGCATCAACAACCCTTCTCGCTCGATGCAGATTTCCGTGAACGGAGCGCCCAACCAGAACACCGTCGTCCGCATCGATGGCGTCAGCGCCACGAATCAGTGGATCGAGGGCCTGCAAGCCTACAGCCCCGCCATGGAGGCCATCGAGACGGTCAACATCGTCACCAACAGCTTCGACGCGGAGCAAGGGATGGCGGGCGGTGCGTCGGTGAACGTCCAGATCAAGAGCGGCACCAACACCCTGCAAGGCTCGGCGTTCGACTATCTGACGACCGCGGCATTGCGCAGCCGCAACTTTTTCCTGCCACGCGATCAAGAGAAGATCAAAGACGACAAGAACGTGTTCGGCGGGACCATTGGCGGCCCCATCAAGCGCGACAAGCTCTTCTACTTCGCCAGCATCGAGTCAACGGTCCAGCGGACGGTCGGCGGCCCCTACGCGACTCAGGCGTCCGGCTCCGCAACGCAGTTTCTCTCACTCCCGCCCGCAGCGATTCGCGCTGGCGACTTCTCGTCGACCGGCACGGTTATCTACGATCCGTTGACGGGCGCCGCGGACGGAACGGGCCGGATGCCCTTCGCGTTCGCCAACTGCCCCGGGCTCACGTCCTCCGCCGGCCCGCGGTTCGACGCGTGCAACTTCATCCCGGCGAATCGGATCGACCCCGCCGCCAGGAGCATCCTGGCGCGGCTGCCGCAGCCGACGCTTCCCGGAAACGCGAACAACTACTTCGCCACGCCGGACTACAATTCGAACTTCCACAAAATCGACACGAAGCTGACGTGGAACGCGAATAGTCGGGTGAACGTGAACACCCGAGTCAGCTATCTGCCGAGCAGCGAGCGCGCCTCCGGTCTTTACCCGGCCGTCGGCGGAGAGGAGCTCAATCCGTTGGCGCTCGGCACGACGCTCGACTCGAACGTGAGCAGTGCGTCCCTATCGGCAACGGCAATTGTGTCGTCGAACTTCGTCATCGACGGCCTCTTTGGGTTCACCCGGCAACACACGTATCACGAGCCGCCAGGACCGCCGACGTGCTGGGGCGCGGAGGTCGGCATTCCGAACGCGTGTCAACCGCCGCTGCAGCGTGACTATGCCCTACCGCGCATCGACATCGCGGGCTGGAGCTCCTACGGAAACGGCACGTTCCCCAACGACAACACGGGATCGGTCTTCGACTACCTCGACCCGCAGTGGCAGTGGGTCATGAACGCGAGCTGGAACAAGGGCAGCCACAACATCAAGTTCGGCCTCGACGTCCATCGACTGCACATGAACCATTACGAGATCGTCGCGCCGAATTTCAGCTTCACCGGTGGTGCGACGGCCCTCAACGGCGGCGAGAGCCAGAACCTCTTCAACTCGTACGCGGACTTCCTGCTCGGGCTGCCCAACTCTCGGAGCACCGCGCTGCAGAACCCGCTGATCGACGATGACAACGGAAGCCAGGAGCGGTCCGCCACGCTCCGCAGTTGGGAATATGGCCTCTACATCCGCGACCAGTGGCAGATGACCCGCAAGCTCACCGTCTCCGCAGGTCTCCGGTGGGAGTACTACCCGGTCCCGATGCGTGCCGATCGGGGCATCGAGATCTTCGATTTCACGACCAACAGCGTTCTGCTCTGCGGCGTCGGGAACAACGACCCGACGTGCGGCATCACGGTCCAGAAGAACTTGTTCACACCGCGCGTGGGCGTCGCGTATCGGGCCACCGATTCCTTGGTCATTCGCGCCGGTTTCTCGCGCAACCCACAGAACCAGAACATGGTGAGCTTCCGGCTTCGCAACTTCCCAGTGCATGTCGGTATCACCGATGTGGGTGAAACCCCGTTTACGCCGGTGGGCAGCATCAGCGACGGATATCCGGCGTTGCCAATCATCGACGTCGCGAGCGGTAGCCTCGCGCTACCCGCCGGAGCGGGCGTCACGACGCTGGAGAACACGGATACGTTCATGCGCGGCCACATCACGTCGTTCAACGTGTCCGTGCAGAAGCTGCTCCCCTACGACATCACGGCGCAGCTTGGATACGTCGGCAGCCGCCAGAACGACATGATGCGCGGCCAAAACCTCAACTACGGCCAGATCGGGGGCGGACCGGCGAGCCAGCCGTTCAATCAAGCCGGCTTACCGGGCGGGGTGCAGACGACCGCGGCCATCAGCGCGATTCGCCCGCAGGGCGTGTCCAATATGACTCGCTGCAGGCGAACGTGACCCGCCGGATGAGCGACGGATTCCAGCTCAGTGTCGCGTATACCTTTGCCAAGGCCACCGACTGGTGGGCTGGCAACATTGCCATCCCAGAGTTCTGGCAGCTGAACAAGGGCGACCAGAGCAACTCCACGCCGCACAAGCTCGACGTGTCGGCCATCTACGAGCTGCCGTTTGGCGCCGGCAAGCCTTTCTTGAATCGGGGCGGCGTCGTTGCCACGCTGGCTGGCGGGTGGCAAGTGAACGCGCTCCTTTCGGCGCGCTCCGGGACGCCATTCACTATCACCGCGAGCGACGCGTCGCTCAACGCACCCGGGAGCGGCCAGCGTGCCGATCAGATCAACCCGGCAGCGATCCTCGGTGGTGTCGGTCCCGATACGCCGTACTTCGATGTCACCGCCTTCGCACCGGTCACCGAGGCGCGCTTCGGCAACGCCGGTGTGAATACCTTGCGGGGACCCGGCGCAGTCAACCTCGACGCTGGCCTCTTTCGCACGTTTGCGGTGACCAGCGGCGTCAATCTGCAGTTCCGGCTCGAGGTGTTCAACGTGACGAACCGGGCGAACTTCCTGAACCCGAGCGGCACCAACGTGTCGAACCTTCAGCTCAACCCGGACGGCTCCGTCCGGGCGTTGAATGGATTCGGCGTGATCACCGGGACGAACGCCCTCGGCCGCGAGTATGCGGAGCGCTACGCCCGGCTGGGGCTGCGATTGAGCTTCTGAAACGGGCACCGTCAGGGAGTCATACGCATGCACGCTCTACGCGTTAGCCTGGCTCTAGCAGTGGCAGCAGCAGCGCTGTCGCCATGGTGGCCTCTGAGCGCCGCCGACGCACCTGAAACGCTGGACCGTGGATTGGTCGCCGTGCCAACCGGACAGAACGAGGTTTACGTCGGTTGGCGGCTACTGAAGACCGACCCGTCAAATGTCGGGTTCAACGTCTATCGGTCCACGGCCGGCCAACCTGCGCTCAAGCTGAATGAGACACCCGTAACCGAATCGACGAACTTCGTCGACAGAACGGCGCCGCTGAGCCGCGAGAATGCATGGTCCGTGCGAGCGGTTACCGAGGGCAGTGAGCAGGATGCATCGGATGCCGTGCGTCTGCTTGCGAATGCCCCGACGAGACCGTATGTGACAATGAAGCTGCAAGGCGACTACTCGCCGAACAAAATTGGCATCGCCGATCTGGACGGCGACGGCAAGCTAGATTTCGTGGTCAAACAGCCTGGCTCCAGCATCGACCCAGGCGACAGCTACTGGCGTCGAAGCACCGACACCTACAAGCTGGAAGCCTATCGAAACGATGGCACCCTCCTATGGCGAAAAGACCTTGGCTGGAATATCGAGATGGGCATCTGGTACTCGCCGATGGTGGTGTTCGACCTGAACGAGGATGGTAAGGCAGAGATCGCGCTGCGAACGGCGCCGACCGACGTCGACTATCGTGATGCGGACGGGCACATGCTGACCGGGCCAGAGTATCTCTCGATCCTGGACGGCATGACAGGTAGCGAAATCACCAAAGTCGATTGGATTGCAAGAGGCAACGTCGCAGATTGGGGGGACGAGACCGGAAACCGCGCATCGCGCCACATGGTGGGCGTCGCCTATCTCGACGGCAAGCGCCCGAGCATCGTCGTTCATCGCGGAACCTACACGACGATGAGAGTCGATACGTACAATCTCGTCGACGGCCAATTGAAGAAGGTGTGGAGCTGGAACGGAGACGATGAAGATCCGCAGGTCCGCGGGCAGGGGATGCACGGCATGAAGGTCGCGGATATCGATGACGATGGGCGCGATGAGCTCGTGCTCGGGGCGGCAGCCTTGGACGACAATGGCACCCTACTCTGGAACACGGACCTCGGACACCCGGACGTCGTCTACGTGGCGGACGTCGATCCTGATCGAGCCGGCTTGGAAATCGCCTATGGGGTCGAAGTGCGGCGAAAGGAGAATGGTATCTGTCTCGTCGAGGCGCGCACGGGCAAGATCATCTGGGGCCTCCAGGAGCCGACGACACACATCCACGATCAGGGCATGTTGGGCGACCTCGACGCAGGCCATCCAGGCATGGAATTCTACGGGGTGGAAGCCGACGGCTCACAATTCTGGCTCCACAACGCACGCGGCGAACGGTTGGGCGCGGAAGATCTCGGTGGCATCAGTCCGCGAGCCCTGTATTGGGATGACGGCCCCATCAAGGCCTATATCCCAGGGCGTTCGAGGTTCAGGCGCCCTGCAGGCTCACGCACCCAGAGAGCCGCAGATCGGCCCCGTCCACGGCCTTCTGGCGTCCCGGAGAGATCACGCATTGTGAAGTACAAAGGCCCTCAGCTCGGTGAAATCGAAGGACGCATCGTCGGTTTGGCCGACATCGTCGGCGACTGGCGCGAGGAGGTCGTCACGGCAGTCGACGGCGAGCTTCGCATCTACACGACAACCATTCCAGCCACGTCACGGCGCGTGGCGTTGATGCAGGACCGCGTGTATCGGATCGACACCGCGCTCCAGGCAATGGCGTACTTCTACCCGCCTCAGGTCGGCGGCACGTTGTTCGATGTGAGGTGACCGGGTTTGCGGATCCTGTGGAAACCCGCTGGAGTCCTGGCGCTCGTCAGCGGTGTCACCTTCGCCGGTGCGGCGGGTATGTCAGGCCAGCAGCCGCAGGCGCCTCCACGATTGGAGGGCGCCAGTCCCACTGACGGCCCGCGCGTCTACGGGACTCTCTGCGCGTCGTGCCACGGGCAGGCCGGCGAAGGCGGTAGAGGGCCCGCTGTGGCGGGCAACCGCCGCCTGCAGATCATGTCAGACGAGGAGCTGCAGAATCTCATTCGCAACGGCACGCCCAACGGCATGCCGGGGTTTGCCTCGTTGCCTCCCGACGAGCTCGAGGCGGTCACTGCCTTCGTTCGCTCACTCAACGCGCCGCTTCGCCAGGAGGAGCCCGACGGCAACGTCAGCGCAGGCGAAGTGTTCTTCTTCGGCCAGGGCGAATGCGCGTCATGCCACCTCGTGCTCGGCCGCGGTAGTCCGGCCGGTCCAGATCTTTCTCACATCGGCGAGCAGATGACGCTTGCAGAAATGAAGGAGGCGCTTCTCGATCCCTCGGCCACGGTCGCAGAGGGATACGCAACGGTCAGTGTCCAGAGCGAGGATGGTCGCGCGCTCCGCGGATTCGCGCGGAATGAGGGGAATCACGTGCTCGCGCTGCAGACGTTGGACGGCCGCCTGACGGCTTTCGACAAGCGGTCGGTCAAGGTGACGCGTGAGAGCGGCTCGATTATGCCCGCGCTTCGAGCAAGTGCGACGGAGCAGCGCGATCTGCTCGCCTATCTCATGAATCTTCGTGGAGGCAGACCGCCGGAACGAACAGACGCGCCGGCACCGACAGCCTCGGCCTTCGAAGAGATTCAGAGCCCGAGACCTGGTGATTGGCCAACGTATCACGGGCGGCTGAATGGGAATCGATACAGCGCGCACGAGCAGATCAATACAGCCAATGTCGGTCAACTCTCCCTCCAGTGGGTCCATTCGCTGCGGAGCTTCGACATCGAGATGTCACCGCTCGTGCTCGACGGCATCATGTACATCACGGGACCGAATCAGGTCTCTGCGCTGGATGCCACGTCGGGGCGGGAAATCTGGCGCTACTCGCGTCCGCGGACACCGGGGCTCCGCGGCGACGCGGCTCGGGGCTTCAATCGGGGCGTCGCGGTTCTCGGAGAACGCGTGTTCTTCGTCACCGACAACGCCCATCTGCTCGCGTTGAGCCGGGTCAACGGCGCGTTGCTGTGGGAAGTCGTGCTGCCCGAAAAACCGGAGATGCCGTACGGAGGCACCATGGCTCCGCTCGTGGTGGGAGACCTCGTCATAGCAGGAGTGTCTGGCGGAGACGAGGGGATCCGGGGATTTCTCGCCGCGTACCATGTGAGCACCGGCAAGCAGGCGTGGCGCTTCTGGACGGTCCCCCTGCGCGGCGAGGCGGGCTCTGAAACATGGCAGGGCGATGCAAACCTCGAAGAAGGTGGCGGCGCTACCTGGCTGACCGGAACGTACGATCCCGACACGGGCACGCTCTACTGGCCGACCGGCAACCCCTACCCGGACACCGACGGAAGCGGACGGCAGGGCGACAACTTGTACACCAACTGCATTCTGGCGCTCGACGTGAAGACCGGACAGCTTCGCTGGCACTACCAATTCACGCCGCATGACCTGTGGGACTGGGATGCGCAGTCGCCACCGTTGCTGATCGATGCGCCCTACCAGGGCCGCCCGCGAAAGCTGCTGCTCCAGGCGAACCGGAATGGCTTCTTTTACGTGCTGGATCGAACCAACGGCGACTTCCTGGGCGCCACACCGTTCGTGGAGAAGCTCACCTGGGCCAGCGGGATCGGACCGGACGGCCGCCCTCGGCTGCTTCCGGGCAACGTGCCGGACGAAGAGGGCGTGACAACCTGCCCGGCCATCCGGGGCGCGACGAACTGGATGTCCAGCTCCTACAGTCCACAAACAGGGCTCTTCTACGTGATGGCAGTGGAGAACTGTTTCCTTTATCGCAGCACGATGTTCGGTGGAGGGCGTAGAGCTGGCGCGGGACGGGCGCCGGCAACGCCGCCGTCGGTGGAGCGTCCGGCCAACCGGCGCTCACGAAGACGCAGCGGATCGATGGCGCTCCGCGCGCTCGATATCGAAACGGGCCGTGTCGTATGGGAGGTTCCGCAAACCGGCGGCACCAACAACTACGCAGGCACCCTCTCGACAGCCGGCGGTGTAGTGTTCTATGGCCAGGCCACTGGGGAATTCGCAGCCGTCGATGCAAAGAACGGCTCCCATCTCTGGCACTTCGAAACACAGGAGCCGTGGAAGGCATCGCCCATCACCTACATGGTCAACGGGCGGCAGTACGTCGCCATCGCATCCGGTGCGAACGTCCTGGCGTTCGCGCTGCCGCGCCATCGCTCTCCCCGCTAGCCAGGGCGGTCGGGCGTGGAGGTCGCTAGGAGACCGCGCTCGGCTGGGACGAGTCCCGCTTCACCCACTTGTAGACGCGGGTCGAGTTCCTCCAGAAGTACTTCTCCGCGACTGACGGTCGCTTCGTGCGAAAGTACTCCTTCGCGATCGCCACGACCTTGTCGAGCGACGTCACACCGTCGCTGTTTGGCCAATCACTACCAAAGAGCACCCGATCCTCGCCAAAGATTGAGATGAGCGCGTCCAGGCGGGCTCTGTGTGCGTGGAGCTCGGTCGAGACCCGATCGTTCACGCGGTGGATGATCTGCGACAGCTTCACGAAGACCTGCGGGCGCTGCCCGAGCTCGCGCAGCACGCCGTCGTAGGCGGCGCGTTCCGCTTGTGCCGCTGGCGGCTCCAGTGCCGGTAAATGATCGAGGACAACGCGGAGCGTGGGCACCTTGTCGGTCAGTCGGACGATGCCTTCGAGCAGCGGGACACGAGGATTGGCCGTGTCCAGCACCAGGTCGGCGTCCGCGAGCAGCTTCAGGCCGCTGATGAACCGAAGGTTGCCGACCTCGGCCGCAAGGTCTCGCTTCCACAGGTTTCCGTATCGGATTCCCCGGAACAGCGGATGTTTGCGGTACCGCTCGAGGTACTCTGGAAACTCCGGCTTTTGGGGCTCGAGGTTGCCGATCACACCAACGATGATGGTGTCTCGCTGGGCAACTTCGAGCACCCAGAGGTTGTCCTCGATCCAGGGGCTCGCCTCGACCTTGATCGCGCCGACGATACCGAGCGGTACAGCCAGCTTGCGATATCTATCAGGATATGCGGGTGCCGGTGCCACGCCCCGTGGCCCACTGTACGGAGCGCCTTGCGGCCGTGTTGGGTCGAAGAGATGGATATGGGTATCGATGACCGGGATGGACGCGGACTGCGCCTCCACCTGCCGCAGGTTAGCCGCGACAGCAGCCGTCGTCACAACCCCCGTCAAGAATGTGCGCCGTGTCAGCTCACCCCTCCAGCCGTGGACAAGGAACCGGGTACCGGTTCCTTTTTCAGTTGCTGATAGTCGCCAATACGGTCTTGGCGCCGAGCAGATCGGGGCTCAGCTCGAGCGCTTCCTTCAGGACCTTCGCGGCTTCTTCCTGCCGGTTCAGCCCAAGGTGTGCCAAGCCAGCCACATAGTGCGCCGTCGCATCCCGGCGTCTGCCAGACGTCCCCCGGACGAAGCCGTCCGAGTCATCCTCTGCTTCCGACGCTTCTGCGAGCGACCGGTTCGCAAGATCCAGCAGCTCCTTCAGGCTTGCTTCGGCCTGTTCCTCCTCTCCCAACTGACGAAGCGCAAGCGCCTGATAATACCGCTGGTCGGCGCCAACGAGCGCTCCGCCACGACGCCGTCTTTGCGTTGATTCCGCTGCGGAAGAGGCCAGCTTCCAGGATTGTCGAGCGCCCTCCTGGTCACCCATGCGTTCCTTCGCAATCCCAGTCCAGTAAGCTACCTCCGCGTCGCGACCACCGAATCCGAGACGCTCGGAGGTGAGGGTGTCGGGAAACCGCAAGGCCGTTTGGTAGTCGGCCACCGCCTCCTCGTATTGTTCGGCGGCGAGATGCCGATGGCCGCGCAGGAGGTGCGCATCGGTCCAGGGGTCCGTCACGTTGAGCGTGCCACCCTCCCAGACGCTGAACTGGTTGCTGCTGAGCAACTGAATCGCCTCGTCTAGCTTGCCCACGATCACCTTGAGCGAGATGGCCCGCGCGAGCGCGTCATCGCGTTCAGCCACGACCTGCTGATTCTTCTCGAGAATCTCTAGGCGCTCCTCGGGAGGCTTGCCGGTCGCCTCATACAACTGGTCGAGCTCCGTGAAGTGCATGGCGTACTTGCGTCCAGGCAGAGAAACCGCCTTCTCGAGACTGGCAATTGCTTTCTCCGTGGAACTGGCCTCGTTCCGATGCGCATAGGCAATGGCCAGGTTGCGGTGCACGACAGGGAAGGTGGGATCGACCTTCGCAGACTGCTCCCACATCGCGACCGCTTCTTCCGGCTGCCAGTCGTACAGGAGATTACCGAGATAGTACGGCGCTCCGGCATCGCCTGGATTGGCGTCGATGGCCGCCCGAAGCACGATCTCGGCCTCCCACTGGAACGGGAAGACGTACTCGCGAGGCACCTGCTGAGCCAATTCGTAGTAGCCCTCTGCTTTGTCACCTTTGCCGAGCCTCTCGCTGAAGTAGGCGAGATAGTAGTAGATCATCGGCGAGACCCTCGAGTCATCGGGCGCCGCTGTGAGCGCGTGTGCCAGCACGTCCACCCCGTCCTGCCAAAGCCCTGCGTTCAAATACTCGGCAGCCGTCTCTTGAGCCGTGGCAGGATGCTCCTTGAACGTCTTCGCCAAGCGCTCCGCGTGATCTGCCTCATGAGTTAGGAGCCAACGTTCAGCCATCGATCGCACATCGAGCGGATCGACCGCTTGCAGGGCCTCATCGAGGGCAACGAGCGCCTCCTCCCTGCGATCGAGGTGGCGCAGCAGCGCAGTCTTGAGGTTCCAGGCTCGAAGGTTCAACGCGTTTGCTTCCAGTGAGCGCTCGGCATAGCGCAGTGCGGCCGCGTGATCGCCTTGCGTGGCGGCGATTTCCGCGATGGCGTAATAGCCTGGAGCCCGCCAGGCCATGTTCCAGGTCGACTTGTACAGATAGTCGAACGCCTCGTCGTGCTTGCCTTGCGCCTTCAGCGTGAGACCAAGGTAGTAGGTGGCTCCCGCATCCTTTGGCGTGGCGTAGCGCGCGGCGAGCCGCTCGAGCGCCTTGCGGAAGTGCTGCTCCGCCTCTGCGTACCGGGCCTTCTTGAAACGGTTGATGCCGAGCGCTGTGTTGGCTCGTGTGTCACCCGAATCGCGCCGCAGCGCCTCTTCCCAGTACGGGTCCGGCTCGAGCGAGGCATTGTGGAACTGCTCGATCCAGACGCCCGTGAGATAGAGCTCATCGATCGTTTCGATCTCCTCCGGGGCCGGCGGATCCGTCTCGACCGGCTCCGGCATCTCCTTGGGCTCGAGACGAACCGGTTGATAGGAGACCAACTCCTTGCCGGCCACTGTCAGTGATGCTCGCAGGTCGTGCTCCTTCACGCCATTCGGGAGTTGGACCTTCTGCACGAAGGGCCTGGCTGGATCGATGGCAACGCTTTGATCGAGCAGCAGACGATCACCCGCCTCGAGTCGGACCGTCGCTTCAGGGTACGCTGCGGTGGCATAGAAACCGACCTCCGCGGCCTCGCCCTCGACGTCGAGATTCACGGCGGCGTCAAGATTCGCCTGCTTGGCACCGCCGATGTCCCGAAACGGGTACCAATACATCGAGAACGACTTGGCCTCGTACGGCTGGAGCCAGCTGTAGTCAGGCTGATTGTCGGAGTACGCACCGACCATGATCTCCATGTAAGGGCCATCCTCATCGGTGAGGATGCGGTCCCACATGCGGCCGCGCGGGCCGTTGCCCCACGTCCAGAACTTCTTGCCCGGCGCGATGTGATGATCGACGATGGCCATCGTCCCCGCCTGTTTGCCGTGGTCGTAGCCAGCCACGAAGTCGTCCTCGTAGTTCCACGCAAACACCGAGTTCGCCGCGCTGTGGTTCTTGTACCAACTGATGTCCACACCGTCAGTGAAGTCGCCGGAGCCATAGCTGGAATCAGAGATCGGCCACCGCGTGAACTCCCGCTTATGGTGATGCGTGCCGAACTGCGTGCTCGGAGGGAAGATGACCTGATAGCTCTCGTCCACGTGCACCGCGACGTTGGCAAAAGCGAGCATCGTGTGCACGACTGGCGTGCGATTGACAATACGCAGCTTGGCCTCCAGGTAGGCCTTACCTGGATGCAAGGTGTAGCCAACCGCCCAGCGCATGCGGTGTCGAATCTCCAGCTCTCCCACCCACACCGTCTTACTTCCGTCGTCATTCTCCTCGATACGGTGCTGAACCGGAATGAAGGTCGTCGCGCGATGATGGTGCGGAATGTTCCACTCGATGCCGCCGGACATCCATGCGCCAATCAAGCCGATGAGCGCCGGCTTGATGACGTTCTGGCGATAGAAGAAATGGTAGTTGTTCGTCTTGTCGAAGCCCTCGAAGATCCGGCCGCCGATCTCCGGCAGCACACCAATGCGAACGTATTCGTTCTCGAGGTAGACCATCTTGTAGGTCTTGTCCGTCTTCTTGTGAGTCAACGCATCGTAGAGCGGATAGGGGTAGACCCTGCCCTCCGCTCCCTGCGACTGCCGGCCGAAGAAGAACATGGGGTTGGGCTCAGGATCCCCGGCGAGATAGGTGGGAATCACCACGTCCTCTTCCCACACGCGAACTCCAGATTCCCGAACTGGGTGGTCTGCAGTGAAGACAACCGAAGCAGGTATGACGATCAGGATGGTTGCGCAAGCGAGCAACATTGCACGGTGGATGCGATGTCTATTCATGGGCGGCATCTCCGTTTGCCAGTGCAGAGAGCGTTCGACGACATTCTCGGTTCGTGGACAGTAGAGTGTAGCCGACCTTCAGTCGGGGTAGAAGAGATTCACCAATGCTAGTGGAATCGCGGGCACATATGTAACCAACAGCAAGGTACAGATCAAGGCCCCGATGAAGAAGATGTTGGCCTTTGTCACCTCCCAGAGATCGGTCTTCGCGATCGCGCAGGCGGTCATCAGAACGCTGGCGACCGGCGGTGTCTGCTGCCCAATGCCGAGGTTGAGGGTGACGATGACCCCAAAGTGGATCGGATCGATGCCGACCGCTGTCACGAGAGGCATAACAATCGGCACGACCAAGACAATCGCCGCGGCGGCATGCAGAAAAGTGCCGATCACCAGGAAGAAGACGTTCAGCAGCGCGAGCACCGCCACCGGCTCGTCGGTCAGACCGACAATCGCTGCGGCGACCCGCTGCG
This sequence comes from Luteitalea sp., assembly GCA_009377605.1. Lineage (NCBI taxonomy): Bacteria > Pseudomonadati > Acidobacteriota > Vicinamibacteria > Vicinamibacterales > Vicinamibacteraceae > Luteitalea > Luteitalea sp. The sequence goes on along the minus strand of WHTT01000115.1, from coordinate 2,490 downwards.
GCGCTTGAATCGACGTGAGATGGTCACCCAACAAGGCGGACGCCGCGACCAGGAGCATGATCACAGCAGTTTGTATGCCGCCTTCCACGGCGGCAACGCGCAACTCCGCGAGGTTGAGCTCTCGATAGATGAGGGTACCAATGAGAATCGCCGCCAACACAGCGAGACCGGCGCCCTCCGTGGGCGTCGCAAAGCCGCTGAAGATGCCGCCGAGCACAATCACCGGCAGCAAGAGCGCCCAGCCGGCCTCCCGCAACGCCTGCCTCAGGCGCTCGAGTCGAAACGCTTCCTCCACTGGGAAGTTGCGCCGGACGGCGATCGCGTATGCGACGGCCATCATGAGAGCCCCACCAATCAGACCGGGCGCGATGCCGGCGACGAACAGCTCGACCACCGAGCTGCCGGCCATCACGGCGTACAGGATCATGGGAATCGACGGCGGGATCACAACGGCGAGCGTGGACGCAGAAGACGTGACTGCCGCGGCGAAGGGGGCAGGATAGCCCTTCCGTTTCATGCCGGGAATGACGATGGAGCCGAGCGCCGCAACGCCTGCCACAGCGGAGCCGGATACCTCCGCCAGGCCAATCGATGCCCCAATCGTCACCATCGCCAAGCCGCCCCTCATGAACCCGACCAGCGCGGAGGCCAGGGCGATGAGCCGGCGTGAGATGCCGCTGGCGTTCATGATGGCGCCGGCGAGAATGAACAACGGAATCGTAATGAGCGCGAATCCCGTGGCAGAGTCGAAGAGAATCAGCCCAACGTTGGGTAACTCCTCGACCCCAGAGGTCAGCACCATCGCGACCACCGACACGGTGGCAAGCGCAATAGCGATTGGCACGCCGATCACGATGAGCAACAGCAGCGCGATCAGCAGCAAGAGGAGCGTCATGACACCTCCTCGCCCACAGCCGCAGGCGCTGGCCCCTGCTTCACCTCTGCCACGCTGACGAGCTCTGCCACGCTGAGCAGCTCTGCCACAATGAACAGGACCCCGCTGACAGGGATCACTGATTGAGTGATTTGTCTCGACATCCAGGGGAGGCTCGTCAGATAGAAGCCATCGAGCACCGCAACGACTTGCCATCCGGTCCAAGCCGCGAGCGTGACGAAGCCAATCACCACCACCTCTCGTATGGCGATCAGCGGCCATCGCAGCCCGGAAGAGACCGATTCGACAAGGGCCGGATATCCGATGTGAGCGCGCCGCAGCGCGGCTAGGCAGGCACCGTAGTAGGTCAGCCAGGCGAGCAGAATCGACGCGACCTCGTCGTACCAGACCAGCGGCGCCCCGACCTTGCGAAAGAGCACACCGCTGACCACCACGAGCGCCAGGAGCACCATCAGCACCAGCACAATCGTCTCGAGCAGCCGCTCGAACGCGTGTCGAAATCTCGTCATCGGTCGTTCTCGAGAGTGCGTGCTCTCTCGATCCACTCCCTGCCACTGGGAACCGCCTCGGCGAACTGCTCGTAGAAGCTACGGCTGGCTGTGAGGAACCGGTCGCGATCCACCTTGTTGATCTGCATCCCCACACGCCCGAGCTCGGCCAATACCTCCCGGTCCATCCTCGCCGCCGTTCGGTCGGAATACGCCTGCGTCTCTCGCGCAATCCGCTCGATGGTCTCGCGAACGCCAGCCGGATGGCTCGCCCACTTCTCGGCACCGACCGTGACGTAGACCGGACTGTAAACGTGATTGGTGAGCGAGAGAAACCGCTGCACTTCCTGGAATCGGGAGGCGTGAATCTGCTGGAGCGGATTCTCTTGCCCGTCGAGCACGCCCGTCTGCAGCGCCACGAAGACCTCCGTCAGCGACATCGGCGTTGGACTTGCCCCGAACGCCTGGAACAACCCGACCCGCCAATATCCCTTGGGCGTTCTGAGCTTGATGCCTCGCAAATCTTCCGGCGTGACAATGGGGCGTCGGTTGTTGGTGATCTGGCGGAATCCGTGCTCCCACAGTGCCAGGATCTTGTAGCCCTTCTCTTCGGCGAACGGCTCGAGGTGCGGCCAGAAGATCTCGCGCTCGATGCGCCGCACGTGCTCGCGATCTTTGACGAGGTACGGCATCTCGAAGAAGCCAAAGGCCTCGACTGTCGATGACACCACCGTCGATGGAATCGCGAAGTCGACGGTCCCCAATCGCAACTTGATCAGCAGGACCTCGTCGCTCCCGAGCTGACCGGCTCCAAACACCCTGATACGAGCGCGTCCTGCGAGCGCCGCATTGACGCGGCGGGCGAATTCTTCCGCCGACAGCGCCACCAGGGATCCAGGTGACGAGGCGTGCGCCAGCTTGAGCTCGATGATGGACGAGGAGGCCTTTGGTGCGGTGCCCTTGAGTGGATGGAAGGCCCGTCTGTTCCGCGCTGAAGTCGTAGGCACCATGGGAGCCGTGGATCGAGGTCGATCGGAAGATGTCGTTTCGCCACTCGACGCCAGCCTTGTACGTGTGGTCGTTCCGGGCGTGCGTGACGTTGACCAG
>WHTT01000114.1 GCA_009377605.1 Luteitalea sp. | reverse complement strand
CTGCAAACGACCAACCCGCGGATCTGGGCGGCCGGTGATGTCGCTGGCGCCCCGCAGTATGTCTACTTCGCCGCCGCGCAGGGTGCGGTGATGGTCGACAACGCCTTTGACCAGGCTGGACGCACCATCGATGAGGCCCTGGTGCCCAGGGTCACGTTCACCTCGCCCGCGATCGCCGCGGTGGGGCTCACCGAAGCCCAAGCCAACGCGCGGGCGCAGGGCCAGCCGGGACTGGCGTGCGAATGCCGGGTCCTGCCCCTGGAGCAGGTGCCACGGGCGCTGGTGAACCGAGACACCCGCGGGGTGATCAAGCTCGTGGCCGAGCGCGTAAGCGGCCGGGTGCGTGGCGTCCACGTGGTGGCCGATGGTGCGGGCGATCTGATCCAGGCCGCCGTCTACGCGCTCGCGTGCGGCATGACCACAGACCAGATGGCCGAATCGTGGTCGCCGTTCCTCACCATGACTGAAGGAATCAGGCTCGCCGCGCTGAGTTTCACTCGCGATGTCTCCAAGCTCTCGTGCTGCGCCTCCTGACCACTCGGGCGCTAGCCCACTAGCCCACTAGATAGGAAGGACCCACACATGCTCAATCACACCCAGATCGACCAGCTCGTGCAAGGCGAGATGCAAGACAGCCAAGCCGGCCTGCCCCCCGCGCTGCAGGCGCTGCACCGCGCCACTTTGCGGCGGTGCTTGGACACCGGCGCCGCGCCAAGCGTGACCTGGCTGCGGCAGGCCGCTCAGGACCTCACGCTTGATCCCACCGACGCGATCACCCGCTTGGCGGAGGTGGACCTGGTCCATGTCGCTGGCGACGCGGTCATGGTCGCCTACCCCTTTTCTGGGCGCCGGACCGCGCACCGGGTGCGCCTGAGCGGCACGCCACCGCTGTATGCGATGTGCGCGGTCGATGCGCTTGGCATCCCGACCATGACCGGCCGTGATGGCGTCATCGCCTCCTCTGAGGGTGGTGAGGTCATCCGCATCGAACGGCGCGAAGGCGCATGGCTGTGGGAGCCGCCCAGCACCGTGCTGCTGTACGGCCGGATCGACCAGGACGGCCCGGCCTCGGCGTGTGCGTGCCCCCACATCAGGTTCTTTGCGAGCGCCGAGCAGGCGCAGGCCTACCTGACGGCCAACCCGGAGGTGCGCGGTCCGATCCTGGACCAGGACTCCGCGGTCGAGGTCGGCCGGCGCATCTTCGGTCCCCTGCTCAAGACCTGACGAAAGAAGAAGCAGCCTGCGTGACACGATATGGACCATCCCCATTCGATCTATGACAACGTCCGCACTCGCGTCATCGTGGTACATGAGGGGCAGCTGCTCCTGCACGGCGAAGGCGCCTACTCGATCCTGCCGGGCGGTGGGATCGAGCCGCACGAGTCGCTCGCGGATTGTGGCGAACGCGAGGTGCTTGAGGAAACCGGCCTGCGCGTGCGGGTGACCGGACTCGCATTCCTGCGCGAGTGGGTGGTGCCAGCGTATTGCCCTCCATTGGCGAACCAGGAGCACCGTCTGGAGGTAGCGAGACACCTCTATGGGATCGAGGTCTTCCTGACTGCCGACCTCATCGATGACGACACGACGGTGCGCCCCGGACCGGGTGAGAACCCAGCGTGGTGGGCGCCGCTCGAGGAGATCGACACGACGCCGCTGTACCCGCCGGAGCTGCGCGAGTGGGTACGCCTGCTGCTCGACGGCCGGCAGCCGCCTCGCGCGGTGCGGCCGTTTATCGCCACCCTCGAGGATCCGCTGCAACGCCCGCCCGCCGGCATCTTCGGGACGTGATCCGCGTCGCTGCCCGGGCGACGCGTCGAAGCCTCACTCCCCAGCATCTCGGAGGCGGCGCGCTTGCTCGGGCGAGCTGGACGCGCCTCCCGCCCGCGGGTGCGGGAGCAAGTGCCGCGAGCGCCTTCGTCCTCGTCTACCGTGCGCTGTGGCTATGCCGGGTGTGGCGTGGCCACTCAGATACGTGCTGGACGGCTGCCGTCGGTACGGCCGTCGCGTGGCTCCGACGGTGCGTGTGGCACGGTGCGTGTGGCGTGGGCGGCGCCGCTGTATCCGAGAAGGGGCATTCCGTTGACCGCCGACCGCGAAAAACCGCTCTAACGGAGATTCCGTTGACTTCCGCGAAAACCGGCCCCATGCCGCCTATCGTCCCAAGACTTCATTTAACGACAACAACGTCGACATTACCCTCACGGCGCTGTACTTCTACGCCAACGTCGTGGGCATGGCGCTGCAAGAGGAGGTCGACAACGGCGTCGCCGACCACCAGGTTCGCAATCTGGATTTCCTCAAGGAACGGTGGCAGCATCGGGTCCTGGAATCGTAGGACGCGTTCGGGCGCGCAGATATCAAGACCGAGCGCCGCCTGCAGCAGCGGGAACACCGCGGCCGCCGCCCAGGCTTGCGGTGCGCACGCCACCGGATACAACGTCGGGGCTGCCGACGGCCGCCGCGGGAAGCCGCAGAACAGCTCCGGCAGCCGGTGCGCGTCGACGAACAAACTGGCGTCGAACAACCCGGTCATCACCCGCAATGCGTCCGCCTTCCGCCCGTAGCGAGAGAGGCCGAGCGCGATGATGGCGTTGTCGTGTGGCCAGACCGACCCGTTGTGATACGACATTGGGTTGTAACGCGCCTGATCGGTAGCCAGCGTGCGGATTCCCCATCCCGAGAACATCGAGTCATCGAGCAGCGTCTCGGCCAGGCGGGAGGCGCGCTCCGGGCCCACCAGCCCCGTGAGGAGACAGTGACCGGCATTCGAGGCACGCAGCCGACACGGCCGCTTTTTCCCGTCCAGTGCGAGCGCGTAGGTGCCGAGCTCCTCCAACCAGAAGGTCGCTTCGAATTTCTCTCTGAGCATCCTCGCCTGCTGGGCGAGCTCCGCGGCACGGACATTGTCGCCCAGCATTGTCGCCAGCTTCGACGCACCGCACCAAGCACCGTAGACGTACGCCTGTACCTCGCACAACGCAATAGGAGGTTCCGCTGGCGTTCCGTCCTGGTGAAAGACCGAGTCGTGCGAGTCCTTCCAACCTTGCTGGATCAACCCATGGCTCGACTTGCGCCGATACTCCAGGAACAGATCCCCGTCCAGATCGCCGAACGTCTCGATCCACGCGAGCGCGCGCTGGACGCTCGGCCAGATTTGCTCGATGAACGGCCTGTCGGCCGTGCGCCGATGGTACTCAGCAGCCAGCAGCACGAAGAGCGGTGTCGTGTCGTGGCTGCCGTAATAGCGTCCGAAGGGGATCTCGCCGAGTGCCGCCATCTCTCCTTCACGTGTTTCGTGGAGAATCTTGCCCGGCTCGGCATCCTGTTCAGGCAGGGCCTCGGTGGCTTGAGTGGCGGCCAGATACCCCAACACACCGCGCGCCAACCCTGGGTTCAGCCAGAGGCACTCGAGCGCCGTGATGATGCCATCGCGGCCAAATGGGGTGCTGAACCAGGGCACGCCGGCATACGGGTACGGTCCAGCGGGCGTCTCGGTCAGCATCATCGACAGGTCGTCCAGACTCTGATTCAACCAATCGTTGAACTGCTCGTTCGAGGTGGAGAGACGACTGAAACCCGCACGGTATGCGCCGAGTGTATTGGACGCCTGCTCGAACGCCATGTCGAAAAAGCCAGCGCGGCCGGCATCGGCACCGGTTTCACAGCCAATGGCCAGATCGTAGCGGGTCTCCTCACCGGGCTTGAGCGCGATGTCCAGCCGAACATCGTTCGCCTCGATGGCTGCTGGCGCCGGCGTCACGGAGATGCGCGTGGTCCTCACCACGCGGTCTAGTCCCTCGTAGCTGAGTTGCAACTCGGCATCTGTCGTCATCGGCGCCCGTACCTGCCCCCGTCGCTCGCGCGACCTTCCACGGACCTCGAAGATGTCCGCGTAGTCCGCTTCGAAGTGGAGCAGGAGCGAGGTGCAGACAGGCTCGAGGCCGTAGTTCCGAACGGTTAGCCGCTCGTGGCAGACGCCGCCCCACAGCAACTTCGTTCGTGAGAGGTGCAGCGTCCCGCGTGGGATGCGCACGTGACGATCGGACGAGACGTCGGGGTTGGTCAGGTCGACGACGATGAGCGTGTTGTCCTGCTTGACGGCGGAGCTCAGGAATAGCGGGCGCTCGCGTTCCAGCCGGAGGAGCAGACAGGAAAGGAAGCGCGTCCCCTGATGGTAGATCCCCTCCTCGCCCAGTCCCACTGGCTTGATGTCACCGAAATCGTCGAACACGGCAAACGTATCGGCGTGCTTGAGGATGATGTGGTGGTAGTCAGCGAACGGCGAGCTGGCGAGAATATAGAACTCGTCGTCGATCTCGACGATGTCGCTGACCGGCAAGGGCTGGCGCGCCGTCTTTTCGGCGGGCTCATTCACGGACATGCCAAAACCCTTGAGGCGCCGATCTCAAGCTGCAAAGTCCCGGTTTCCCGGCAGGGTCGGCCGATTGGCTGCGCTGACAATCTCCCGAGCGTACCGCGGGACGCCTGCGGCGATCAGCACGGGTGACGGTGCCGGGGCAAGGACCTGATCGTAGATCTTCACGTAATCGCGCGCCATGCGGGCCGCTGTGTAGCGCTCCTCGAAGACGCGGCGGCACGCGGCGCGGCTCAGCTCCCGCACGTGGCCAACGGCGCACACCGCCTCGTCCACCGTGTCGACGATAAAACCGGTGACCCCGTCCACCATCACTTCTGGCACGGAGCCCTTGCGGCAGGCAATAACCGGTGTGCCACACGCCATCGCCTCGATCACGACCAGGCCGAACGGCTCACACCAATCGATGGGGAACAGCAGCGCGCGCGCGTGGCCCAGAAGCTCCCACTTGACCGACTCACCGATCTCACCGAGGTATTGCACGTGCGGCAGGACGAAGAGTGGCGCGATGTCGCGTTCGAAGTACTCGCGGTCCTGCTTATCGATCTTCGCCGCGATCTTGATGGGCATCTCAGCGCGACGCGCAATCTCGATGGCGCGGTCGACCCGCTTCTCGGGCGAAATTCGCCCCACGAACGCCAGGTAGTCGCCGGCACCCTGATAGAACGTGTGGCGGTCCTCTGGTAACCCGTGGTAAACGGTCCCCAGCCAGTTCGCACCGGGCAGTGCCGCACGCTGCGCGTCGGAGATCGAGATGACGCGCGTGTCGCTGAACTCTCGAAACAGCGGTTGGAGATCGGGGAGGTCGAGGCGGCCGTGCAGTGTGGTCACGCTAGGCACTGTCGAGCGCCGACTCAGGGAGAAGTACAGATAGTCGACATGCAGATGGATGATGTCGAATTCTTCGGCACGCTGAAACAGTTGCTCCAACATGAGGACGTGGTGCGCGAGCGGATCCAGGCACGATCCCGCCGACCGCAGCGCTTCTGGACAGCCGGGTACGAGCCGTGCCGTCGTCGCAGAATCACCACTGGCGAAGAGTGTAACCTCATGGCCTTGCTGCACGAGCTCTTCGGTCAGGTACGAGACCACTCGTTCCGTCCCTCCATACAACCTCGGAGGGACACTCTCATAAAGCGGAGAGACCTGAGCAATCCTCACACCACCTCCCTCGGCGATGGTTCGGAGCGATTACCCGCTCCGAACACGAAGATAACGCGAGACTCACAGCGGCGGCGAAAACAAGAAGGGCCGCTGGAGATCAAGCCGGCAAGAAGGCTGCCACCTACGACACCATCCTTATCTTAGATCGAGTCACGCCCATATCCATCGTACGGGCACCCACGCGCCCATGAGGAAATCTGCGCACAGGATAGGAACAATTCCGCAGCCGCGCTACCTCGCTGTTCGGCGTCCTCGCCACGCTGCTCGCGATGATGGGCCTTTACGGCGTGATGGCGTACACCGTGGCGCGGCGCACCCGCGAGATCGGCATCCGCATGGCGCTCGGCGCCGGCTCGCGCGACGTCGCCGCGATGATCCTGCGCCATGTGGCGGCGCTGGTCGGCGTCGGCGTCGCGATCGGGTTGGCCGCCGCGTGGGGGCTCGGCCGGTACGTCGGGAGTCAGCTCTTCGGGATCACCCCGACCGATCCGGCGACCATGGCCGCGGCGGTCGTGGTGCTGGCGAGCGTCGCCGCGCTGGCCGGCCTGATCCCGACACGCCGCGCCGCGGGCATCAATCCAATCCGCGCGCTGCGCCATGACTAGCGCCGGTGATCGATTACTCGTGTCGCACGGCGTCCATCGGATCGATCGACGCCGCGCGGCGCGCCGGAGCCAGGCACGCGATGACGTGCACCGAGCCACGGTTGTCGTGCGCTGTGTCTGTGGCCGTGGGCTCCCCCTGTCCTCACCTGCCAGTCGAGCAACGCATGCCCAGTCACTGGCTAGCCATGCCCCATGAACAACGCGCTGTCAGCGGGCAGCTCGCGTTTCGCCCGTTGCAGGTTTGCGAGCCACTGATCAGGGAAACCGTCGGCGAGGTACGCGTGCATGTGACTGTATACCAGATCGCCGGCACCTCGGGATCACGCCGCGCGCCTACCGGCACCGGTTCGCCGCAGCATAGACCACGATATGCATCAGACTTGTCCTTTCAAGCGTTGCGCGCGGCGGCGATAGGTTCCTGGAGGGACGCCGAACTCACGCGTGAACACTCGGCTGAACGCCTCTACGGACTCGTAGCCGGCGCGCTCCGCGATGCTCGATACCGCGAGTGTGTGCTGGCGAAGCAGCGCCGCACCCACGTGCATGCGCCAGCGCTTCAAGTAGGCCATTGGCGACACGCCGACCAGCGCGGTGAACTTCGCCGCGAAGGGCGAACGAGACATCCCGATGGCGGCGGCCAACGCGGGCACGGTCCATCGTCGTTCGGGTGACTGATGAATGAGGCCGAGCACGACGCCGATCCCCGGGTCGCGCAGCGCGCCCAACCATCCCGCCGAGCCTGACGGCTGTTCTCTCAGCCAGGTGCGGACCGCTTCCACGAACATGACGTCGATGAGCCTGGCGATGATCGTCTCGGCGCCCACTTCCGTCTGCTGCGTCTCGCGCCGGAGCAACCGGATCGTCGCGTCGAGCCACTCGTTGCCATGGCAGTCGTCTTTCGGCACGCGGATCCACTCCGGAAGCACGGCCAAGAACGACTGCACGTGCGGCCCCGCGAACTCGAACGACCCGCAAATCAGTCTGGTCTCCCGACCGCCGCCGCCGTAACGGAGCACCGCGCGGAGGCCGCCCTCGGAATCAGCGATGAGATCGGTCAGTGGAATCGGCGCCGTGTGCGGGTGATCGCTGAGCTGGTAGCCATGCCCTCTCGGCACCAGCAGCAAATCACCTTCCTCGATCGCGATTGCGTCCGCGCGCCCCTCGAGCCGAAGCCAGCACCGACCTTGCTCGATGACGTGGAAGTGCGAGAAGTCACCGGCCGCGAAGCCCAACGCCCACGGCGCCGAGAGCTCACACCGGCAGAAGACTCGGCCTCTCAATTTGAGCGAGTCCAGAACGTCCGCGAAGACGTCGGCGCCTCGCGTGTCCATCAGCACACCCATACGACCTCACGCACGCGAAGGAGGAATGGTCAAATCTTCAAGCGTTGCGGTCATAGATCCGCCACACGTCGCCGAACTATAACACCTGAGATGTCGTCCATATCGCTCTAACACCTCAACGGGACTGACGATGGCTCTCATTGCGTTGACTGTCAATGACACACGTCGCGTCGCCGACGTCGATCCGACCACGCCGCTGCTGTGGGTGCTCCGCGAGTCGTTCGGGCTGACGGGCACGAAGTTCGGCTGCGGCATCGCACAGTGCGGCGCGTGCACGGTGATCCTCGATGGCAACGCGGTGCGCTCCTGCGTGACGCCGATCGCGAGAGCCGAGGGCAAGCGCGTGACGACGATCGAAGGGCTCTCGCCGGATGCGACGCATCCTGTGCAGCAGGCCTGGCTCGCGGAACAGGTGGCGCAGTGCGGCTACTGTCAGTCGGGCCAGATCATGTCGGCGGTCGTGCTGTTGCGCGCGATCGTACGCCCGACCGACGCGGACATCGACGAGGCGATGGCCGGCAACATCTGCCGATGTGGAACCTATGCGCGGATTCGGCGAGCGGTGCATCGCGCTGCGCGCTCGATGGCGGGAGCGGCCGAATGAGAGCGCTCCTGCTCGCTGGCATCGTCGCCGTCGTCATCGCGTACGCGGCGGTTCAATCGGTGCGAGCGGCTGAACAGCAGCGTCAGCGTGCCGCGCGCGCGTTCGAGCCGATCGCCACCGTGTTGTCGAGCGCGCGCTGTGCGAACTGCCATATCTCCGGCGCCGCGCCGCTGCAGGGAGACGATGGCCGGCCGCACACGATGCTCGTTCGACGCGGCCTCGACGGTCGCGGCACGCCCGTCATGCGGTGCACGAACTGCCATCAGGACGTGAGCGCGCCAGTGCTGCACGCGCCTCCAGGCGCGCCGGACTGGCGTTTGCCGCCGCCATCGACGCCAATGGCCTGGAAGGGATTGAGCGTGGGCGATCTGTGCCGACGGCTGATCGACCCCTCGCAGAACGGCAACCGAAGGGCGCAGGATCTGCTCGAGCATCTCCGCCACGATCCGCTCGTGCTGTCGGGCTGGAGCCCAGGGCCGGGACGCACGCTGCCGCCGGTCTCGCACGACGCGTTCGTCAAGGCGTTCGCGACGTGGATCGATTTGGGCGCGGTGTGTCCGGAATAGGCACGGCAAATGGCAATTCAACTCGATCTCGATGACATGACGGTGTCGAGCCGCCGGCAGTTCATGATCTCCAGCACGCTGGCCGCCGGGGGACTGCTGCTGCACGGCGTGCTCGTAGAGCCCGCGGCTGCAGCCGGCGCGCAGGTCGCGCAGGCGCAACGAGAGACGACGCTGAGCGCGTGGCTGAAGATCTCCACGGATAACATGATCACGATCGTCTCGTCTCAAGCCGAGATGGGGCAGGGCATTCAGACGACGCTGCCGGCCGCATTGGCAGACGAGCTGGGAGCCGATTGGAGTCGTGTCCGTCTGGAGAACGCTCCAGTCGCTCCCGCGTATCGCAATCCACGTATCAATTGGCAGTTCACGGGCAACAGCGAGAGCACCACTGCGTTCTTCGACCTCATGCGCGAGATGGGCGCCGCAGGCCGGGAGATGCTCATCGCCGCGGCGGCGGCCCGATGGAGCGTCGATCCAGGGACGTGTCGAGCCGAACAAAGTCACGTGATTCATTCGTCGACCGGTCGGCGCCTGAGCTTTGGCGAGCTCGCGGAGGCCGCCGCAACGCTGAAGCGTCCTGAGAAACCGCGGCTCAAGAGCCCGAGCGAATGGACGCTGATCGGCACGGCACTTCCGCGCATCGAGAGCACGGCCAAGGTAAACGGCAGTGCGATCTACGGTATGGACGTCACGGTCCCCGGCATGGTCTACGCCGCGGTGAAGACGAGCCCCGTCTTCGGTGGAACGGTGACGAAATACGACCGTGAGTCGATCCGCCAATTCCCGGGTGTGATGGATGTCGTCGCGATCCCCAACGGCGTCGCCGTCGTCGCGCGAAGCTACTGGCAGGCGCGGACGGCGCTCGACGCGCTCCACGTCGAGTTCGATGATCGTGCCAACGCCTCGCTGAGCAGCGAGACGGTGCGCGGGCAGTATCAGGCCGCGCTCGCCGGCGACTCGTGGCATACGCCGCACGTCACTGGCGATCGAGATGCGCTCACGAGGGGCTTTGCGACGACAATCTCGCACGACTACGAGTCCCAGTTCCTCGCGCACGCGACGATGGAGCCCATGAACTGCACGGCATCCGTCACCGCCGACGCGTGCGACGTCTGGGCGCCGACGCAAGGGCAGGAGCTTACGCAGATCGTCGTCTCGCAATTGCTCGGGATCCCGAAGGAGAAGATTGCGATTCATCGAACGCTGCTCGGCGGCGGGTTCGGGCGGCGGCTCGTCGCTGACTTCGTCGTGCACGCCGTCGTGGCATCCAAGGCCGTCGCCGCGCCGGTGAAGGTCATCTGGTCGCGCGAGGAGGACATGCAGCACGACATCTATCGCCCGGCCGTCGCGCATCGCATCACCGCGGGCATCGACGCGCGCGGCCGCGTGCAGGCGATCGCGCACAAGCTGGTGTCGCCGTCGATCCTCCAGTTCGTGTATCCGCCTGCGGTTACCGACACGTACGATCCGAGCTGCTGCGAAGGCGTGATCGAGACGCGTTACCGGATTCCGAACGTCCGGGTGGACTTCAAGCTGTTGAAGATCGGCGTCCCGACGTCGGTGCTGCGTACGACCGGATTCGGGCCGAACGTGTTCGCGTTGGAGAGCTTCATCGACGAGCTGGCGCATGCGAAGGGGCAGGATCCGTATCAGTATCGCCGTGAGCTGCTGGGCGACGATGCGCGCGCACGGGGCGTGCTCGACATGGCGGCGGAGAAATCGGGCTGGACGAGCGGCGCGCAACCCGGCCGCTATCGCGGCATCGCGTTCTGCGAAGCCTTTCGAACGCTGACGGCGCACGTGGTGGAGATCTCGGTGGCGCAGCAAGGCGTCATCAAGATCCATCGAGTCACATGTGTTGCGGATCCCGGCACCGTCCTCGATCCTGGCATCTCCGCAAACTCGCTCGAGGGCGGTGTGGCATGGGGGCTGTCGTGCGCGTTTCTGTCCCAGACCACGTTCGCGCGCGGACGCACCATGGAGAGCAACTGGCACGACTATCGGGTGTTTCGCATGCCCGAGATGCCTCCCGTGGACGTTCACTTCGTCGACAGCGGCGCGCGGCCGCTGGGCGGCATCGGCGAAGTGGGGCCCGTCACGGTGATCCCCGCGCTGACCAACGCGATCTTCCAGGCCACGGGCCAACGCTACCGCTCGCTTCCCCTGTCACGCCACGGGCTGAGCATCGGATGATCCCGCGCACGCCATCAGGAGGGCCATCAAGGTTCCCTCGCATGCTGTCGTGTGCCCTGGCCGTGACGTACGCTCTGGATCACCGGCTCGAACACGCCGAGCACCATGTCCTGGCGAAGGCGCCGGACGAACTCCTTCAGGCCACCCTCGGGCAAGCGGCTGGTCGGGTTCGGGGATTGCTGTCCTCGCCGTCGCGTGTTGCGCCGGGTTGCCGATCATCGCGAGGCTCGTCGGCGTGGCGATGGGAGCCGTGCTCGACGTGGGCGCGAGCGTGATCGTCCTGCTGCCCTGCCCCACGGGTGTTTTTCTCCTTGGACTCTGGAGTCGACTCCACGAGGTATCGTGAGGGGTGAAGGGGTGGTGGCGAGGAGTGGCGACGATCGTCGTGCTCGTACTGGCCGCGCTTCGTTACTACGCTGGTGGGTTTCTCTGAGCTCGAGGAGGTTTCCATGCGTGTGATACTCGCGGTCATCGCAGCGGTCGGACTCGCCCTGGGGTTCATCTTCTGGGCGTTCGGCCCCAGGGCCGAGGGCACGCAGCAGGCCGAGCCGCAGGCCGAACAAGCACAGCCGCAGGCCGATCAGGTCAGCGTGCTCCGGATTGAAGGAATGACCTGCGGCGGCTGTGCGGCAGCCGTGAAGATGGCTGCAAAGGGTGTCGACGGGGTCAAGGACGCCGTCGTGAGCTTGGAAGCGAATACAGCGGACGTCACCTACGACGCGTCGAAGACCACAGCTGACGCTATCGCGCGCGCGGTGTCGGAGAAGTCGGGATTCACGGCGACGGTCGCCACGCAGTCGACCTCCGAACGATGAAGGACACGATGATGGCGCAGACGGAGTGGATGCTGAAGATCGTGGAGCTGACCTGGAAAGGTTGCACGACAACGATCGACCGCGCGCACGCGGTGCAAGCGGGTGACTGACATGCAGAACTGGACGTTGATCCGCACGGGCACGGTCGGCGCCGTCGTCGCTGCGCTCTGCTGCTTCACGCCGCTGCTCGTCGTGGTCTTGCCAGCAATTGGCCTCGGGGCCTGGCTCGCCGGGGCGGACTATGTGTTCTTCCCGCTTCTGGTTGTTAGCCTCGGCGTTGTGGCGCTCGGCCTCTATCGCCGACGCGCCAGCGCCAGTGCCGGCGGTGAATCAGAGACTTCCGACCGTGACGCGACAACGAAAGGCTTGAAACGATGAGTGACTGCTGCGCGGACCACCACGACAAGCGGAGCGGTTCGTACGACCTCGCTGTGATCGGCGCTGGATCGGCCGGTTTCTCGGCCGCGATCACGGCTGCCGAGCAAGGCGCGCATGTTGCACTCACCGGCCGTGGAACCATCGGCGGCACGTGCGTCAACACCGGCTGCGTGCCATCGAAGACCCTCATCCGCGCGGCGGAAACCCTTCACCAGGCCAAGGCGGCGTCACGATTCAACGGCATCGCCGGCGAGGCGCGGGTCACGGATTGGCGCGCTGTGCTGCGGCACAAGGACGCGCTGGTGAGTATCTCACGACGGTTGAAGGCCTGAAGTTGGCGGCGCAAACCTTTACGGGGGACGTTGGGAAGCTGTCGTGCTGCGCGTAGGTCGTGTCTGAGTGAGCCGCAAGGCGACATCGCGTGACCTGCACGCTGTAACCGGCCAGCTGCGGCACAGATCAGCATATCTGTCGTTGGCATCGCCATTTTGGCGTCAATGTAGCCGATGCGCCCGTTGATGCCGAATGCGCGTGGTGGGTTGAGGCGTTTCGGTCAGCAGCAACCGGCCCTCTTCCGTGCATTCTGCTTTGAGGGCTCCTCTTTCGAGGCCTCTCCTTTCGGTCCTTTCGGCACGCGAGCCTTGAAGCCGGAATTATCCGTGATGGCCTTGGCGATCGTGTCGGGGTCTGTCTTCGATGAATCGTAGGTGACCTCCGCGATTATTTCAGCTATCCTCAAGAGTCCGATCAGTTCTTCAGTGCAACTCCGCGGTCACCGGGCACGGTTCCCCGCCGTGCCGGCGCAAACCCTCGTTGCACTGCTGGATATAACCCTGCAGCGGCCGACGAAATTCCCGAAGCTCCATTAACCGTGCGTCCAGTTCCTGCAGCTTCGCGACGAGCAATTCCCGAACGCGGCCGCAATGGCTACGGCCGCCGCGGTCAAGATGGCGCAGAACCTCGCGGATCTCGTCGAGGCTGAGCCCCAGCACCTGGGCCTGCTTGATGAAGCGCAGGCGCACGAGCGTCGTCGCCGCAGGGTACATTCGCAAGCCGCCTGAGGTCCGCGGCGTCGTCGGGAGAAGCCTGTGCCGCGCGTAATAGCGCAGCGTGTCGGGTGTCATGCCGCTCGGTTCGGCTAGCTGTCCGATGCGGAACATCTCGAGAGACGCGGGCTGCTCCTCTCGCCTTCCGCCGCCAAAATCAATTATGCGCCCTGGAGTCGGCTCCAGAGTCAAGCGGTTTTCCTTCATGGCGATTCAGCGTGATGACGGAGCCACAGTGGCGGCCATCACGCCCTCCTGATGAGCCACACCGTCGCTTCCGCCGAGTGCGTGGAAACCGCTTGGTGACGACGCCTTTCACTCTCGCGCATACTGTGTCGAGCGCGGCAACACCACCAAAAACAGCACACAGCCCACGCAGAGAGAGGAACGCGCCATCAATCGATGACCACAGATTCAGGATCGGCGTGTGGCTCGTAGTAGAGGCCCTCAAAGAGATCAATGACCCAATGGCCCGTACCCTGTGAAGAGACCGAGCACGAGCAGGCCAGCTCCCCCGCGAACAAACTTCAGGCCGAGATTCTCGAATGTACGCATCGTCGACTCCAGGCTGTGTGGACGCGTTCAGGGCCGTCGGATGGGAGTGCGCTGCCCAACAGGCGCACACTCGGTGGGCGCCCACCCACAACTGAGTAGTCGTTACAGCACGCCCGTCTCGAGCGCTTTCAAGACCGCGCGCGTGCGATCGCGCACGCCTATCTTTGACAGAATGACCGAGACGTAGTTCTTCACCGTGCCTTCTGCGATGCCCAGCGCCTCCGCGATTTCCCGATTGCTGTGACCGAGCGCCATGAGACGCAGGATTTCCAGCTCGCGACCACTGAGCGGGTCCGGGGATGGGAGACTCGGAAAGTCACATTGCACGGGCGGGCGATTCTGCAGGAGTCGCTCAGTGACGACCGGTTGCACGAGGGTGCCCCCGCTCGAGAGCGTCCGAATCGTCCTCGTCAATTGCTCGAGCGAGACGTCCTTGAGCAGAAAGCCCTTCGCGCCGGCCCGGAGGCCGCCGATCACGAGATGGTCCTCGTCGAATGTCGTCAGGACGAGTGTGGACGGTAACGCGTTCGCCTGGCGCAGCGCGTTCAGAACTTCGAGCCCACTGCGCTTGGGCATGTACATGTCCAGGAGGACGACGTCCGGTTTGACCCGCGGGATCAGGTCGAGCGCCTCCTCGCCGTCCTGCGCTTCTGCCACGACCTCGATGTCGTCGACGAGCCCGAGCAGTGTCTGGATGCCCTGTCGCACCAGCGTCTGGTCCTCGACCACGCAGACCCGGATCATGCGGAGCCTCCAGAAACGGGGATCCAGACACTGACGTGAAACCCACGGGCTGGCTGCGATTGGACCTCCAGTCGTCCGCCGACCAGCTCCAGACGCTCCCGCATCCCCGTCAGCCCGTGTCCCAGACGGATCTCCCGCGTGCCGCGACCATCGTCTCGGGTCCGCAAGGTCATCTCACCGTTCGACGTCAGAAGCTCGACCCAAAGGTTAGTGGCATGGGCGTGGCGGATCGTGGGTGCCTCACCGGCCTATCTCACAGATGTCTTTCGCCGAGTCGAAGGGGTCCCGTTGCACGGTTATCTCACGCAGTTGCGGCTGGCCCGAGCTCTTGTCGAGCTCCCCCATGCCGCCGAGCTGCTATCCGTCCTCTCGCTCGGCTGCCAAAGGTCCTCAGCGGACGTGATCCACGGAGTCATCCAGACTGTCTGTCGAGTGCGACCTCGTCTCGCGCAAGCGCTCGGCAGAACTCCGCCGTCGCATCATCGGCCGGAAACGCGCATTCGATACGGAGGTCGTCGAGGGTCACGTCGCGCGGCGTGGCGAAAGCGGTAATCGTCGAGAAGAAGCGCAAATCCAGACTCGCCTTCCGAAACGCCACCGTGAGGAGAGGCGTCGGCGTCACCCCAAGCTCGCGCGTGCGCCACCGCGGCGGCACCTCGGGATAACGAAGAACCTCTTCCAGTAGCCCGCGCGTGCTGGTACGCGCTGCTGCGTCCGATCGCCGACCTCGCCGCGCAGACGCACCTCGGCGATCGCATCCTCGAGGCGTACACCACCCACGAACGTGGGGAGGCCTCCGACGAGTAGCGCCCTCCACGGCACGCGACTGCCCGCCGAATCTGTCGCCAGAGTCGTCATTCGCACGCGCGTCCCAAGGCGCGCGTGCCTTCTTTCCGCCGGCGCTTCGGCCACACCACCGGAGTGTTCAGCAAGGGGGATTCCGATGATGCTGCGCGAGCTCGTCCTCAGTTACCGACCCGTCCGCGATGCCGACGACCGACCGATGTGCCTCGGCGTCCAAGCTGTCCTCGAGCCGGCCGACGCCGTACGGTTCCTGGTACCGCTGCTCGCTGCCAAACCGCACGAGGTCATTGGTGGCTTGTACGTGAACACCAGACGCCACGTGCTCGGCTGGCGCCTGCTCGCGCGGGGCACACTTGACACGGCCATCCTGACGCCCCGCGAGGCACTGCAGCCGGCGCTCCTCGTGAATGCGAGCGCCTTCCTCATTGCCCACTCCCACCCGAGTGGCGTCTGCGACCCAAGTTCACACGACATTGCGCTGACCCGCCGACTCAAGCAGGCGGCCGCGCTGTTCGAAATCGATCTCTTCGACCATCTGGTCATCGGCGTCGATGGTCAATGGTCAAGCCTTCGGAACTTGGGATTCCTCTGACCCTCCACTCCGCCCTGTCCCCCTGCAACGAGGGGGGACAGGGTCCTGCCTTCTCGACCTGTCACACCCCAACTCACCTCGACCCGCTACGCTGAGCACACCTGTTCTCGACGTTTTTCCTGCTGCAATAG
>WHTT01000113.1 GCA_009377605.1 Luteitalea sp. | reverse complement strand
ATTACGCGATGTGCCTGGACATCTGCAGCGCAACCGGTGCCGTGCAAACGCCGCCACGGTCTCTTCATCAATCGTCTCAAGCGCAGCGCCTGACCGCTCGAGCCACACCCCGAAGTGTGCGACCGAGTGCAGATGGAGTCGAACCACGTACGGGTTGTACCCGGTCCGGACGAGTCGCCGTTCGTAGTCGTGGACACGTTCCACGAAGGTGGCCGACCGGATGGCCGACAACCCCAGAATCGGTTTGGCATAGGTCTGCATGTCTGTTCTCCCTGAGGGCGTTGGTGACTCGCCCCCAGGGAGAAACTATCTGCAGATCACGGGCTCCATCCACCACGTGACCGCGGGTATTTACGCAGCTCTCCATCCGGTGCCGGAGCAGGAACTGCAGATAGTCTCCCGCTGCGGACAACAGGTGCGGGTTCCGAAAATTTTGATCACATCCTTTCCGGAAATTCTGATCACCTCCCGGTAGCCCTGCCGGATCAGAAGATCGTCGGGGATTCGGACTCCGACGAGGGAAAGGATGATCGACATGCTCAAGCGACACGAGATTCAGGTCCTCCGCCGCGCGGGTCACACGTGGGCAGAGGTGGCAGCGCTCAGCGGAGTGTCGGTGGGGACGGTGCGACGCGTCGCGGCCGAAAACGCCGTGACGGTCGTGGATAACGCGGCCGAGCGCACGCGGCGCCAGATTGGCCGTCCGTCGAAGGCAGAGGCATATCGGCGGGTGCTGGTGGACGCGCTGGCCGAGGTCCCCGGGCTGCGGTCGGTGGAGTTGTTGCACCGAGCGCGCCAGGCCGGCTACACGGGCGGGAAGAGTGCGGTGTATGCCCTGGCCCAGACGCTGCGGCCCCGCACGGTCACGCCGTTGGTGCGGTTCGAAGGACTGGCCGGGGAGTTTTCCCAGCACGATTTTGGGGAAGTCCTCGTCACGTATCAGGACGGGACCGAAACCAAGGTGCACTTCTTCGCGTCGCGCCTGAAATACTCGCGCTGGGCCGAGGTCACGCTCGTGTCGCATCAGCGCGTCGAGACCCTGGTCCGTACCCTCGTTGACCATCTCGCCGCGTTTGGCGGCATTCCCTTGGTGGCGGTCTTCGATCGCCCGAAGACCGTGGCCCTGAAGTGGGGCCGCGATGGGGTCGTAACGGAGTGGAATCCGACGTTTGCGGGGGTCGCGCTCGATCTGGGCCTCGGCGTGGAAGTGTGCTGGCCCTACCGGGCCCAAGAGAAAGGGGCGATCGAAAATCTGGTGGGCTGGGTGAAGGGCTCGTTCTTCAAGCAACATAGGTGAGATAGCCGACCTCGTCGATAAATGTGGAGCTCCACATTTGTCGACTAATGGTCAGAAACCAGAAATGTGGAGTCACAGTCCGTGCGCCACGAGATGCGAGTGATTCCGAGGGCAGCAACTCCACATTACTGATGCTACTGCTGACGGGGTCAGAGTCCTTCCAGCCACTCAAGAATCGACGCGTCCGTGCGCCAGAGTGCGGCGCCTGACGCAAAATCGGTCGGTCGTGCCTGCTCGATCGCTTTTCGCTTCATGTCCAGATCGACACTGGCATAGCGATTGGTCGTGGTCACACTGGCGTGCCCGAGCCAGTGACTGATCGTGGTGATATCCACACCGGCGCGCAGCAGATGAACCGCCGTACTGTGCCTCATACTGTGCGGGTGCAAGCGTTTGCCGCCCAGCGTGGGCCTCGCGACTTTGGCCCGGGCACAGTATTTTGCCAGCAGGTACCGCACGCCGAACCGCGTTAGCCGTCCACCGCGATGATTGCGGAAGAACGGTTGGTCGGGTGGCACGTCACGCCCTCGTTCCGCAAGCAAGGCCCGTAAGAGCTCGGCGGTTTGCGGCCACAAGGGGCACAACCGTTCCTTGCGTCCCTTGCCGTAGAGTCGGACCTGAGGAAGCGTGGCCAGCTGCAAGTCACCCACACAAAGCGTGACGATCTCCTGCACCCGGGCACCCGTGTTGAACATCGTGGCCAGCAGCGCGTAATCGCGACGGCCGTCTGGCGTGGTCCGATCCACGCTGGCGAGCACGGCTTCGATTTCGGCGTAGTCGAAGTACTCGATGGGGCGCGCGCGGGTCCGCTTGAACGGGACAGCGAGCACCCGTTGGCAGTGCTCGACGTGTGCGGGATCCTCGGTGGCGCAGTACCGAAAGAAGGCGTGAAGCGCCGCCAGCCGGACATTGCGCGTGGCGACCAGGTTGTGTCGGTCGGTTTCCAGATGCTGAAGGAAGTCCAGCACCTCCGCGGGGCCGAGATCATCGAGGTCCAGCTGGCTCACCGATCGCGCCCGCCGGGCGGCCACAAAGCGGAGGAACAGCACCAGGCTATCTCGATAGCTCAGGACGGTATGCGGACTGCTGCCGCGGACGCGCGGGAGATGATCCGCGAAGAACCCGCGGAGCGCGCGTGCCAGGGCATTCGGCGCGGCGGCGTTCATTGCGGACCTCCTTTGGCGGGCGGGGTGATGAGCGCGCCACAGTGTTCGGCGAATCGCGTACTCGCGGCCGCGGCGAGGGGCTCGACGAATTGCAGGTAGTACGCGGTCGAGACGATCGAGACATGCCCCATGTAGTGCGCCAAGAAGGGCAGCTTGGCGGGCACGTCCAGCCCGGCGCGGTACCAGCGGAGCAGCGCTGTGATGGCAAAGGTATGGCGCAGATCGTGCGTGCGTGGCATCTGGCCGGTTGCAGTGCGGATCGCGGCGTGATGGAAGAGCGCCCGCATGGCATGGCCGAGGCCGCCGCCGCTGTAGCCGCGACGGCGATGCCACAGCAGCGGGCTGTCGGCCCCGACGGGAAAGTGATGATGACGGCGGATGGCGAGCAGCCCGGCGATTTCGCGGGCGGCGTCCGCCGACACGGGAATCAGGCGCGACTTGTGAAACTTGGATGCGCGGATCTGCAGCGCGCGCTCACGCAGGTCGTAGTCGCCAACGGTCAGCCGGGTCAGCTCACCCCGTCGCATGCCGGTGGTGTACAGGAGCACGACCGCGAGGCGCATTGTGTCGGGACACAGCGGCGAATTGGAGGTGCGTGTCAGCGTGCGCGCGGCGGCGACGAGCTGGGCCACCTGATCGGCCGTGAAGAGATGCGGCCGAATGCCTTGGTGGACGGGCGGGAACAACCGCTCGTCTGGAACAAAACATCCGGGCTCGTGGCGCCGTCGATACAGACACAGATTGCGCACGTCACGCATGCGGCTCCGACGAATGCCCGACGCCAGGTGTTGCATCGTGAGGCACCAGTCGGCGAACGTCTCCGCGGTGAGATCGGCATGACGGGCGACCAGAAACTGATCGAGATGCGCCAGCACGCGTTCTTCTGCGGCGTACTGCCGGCCCAAGGCGCGCTTGAGTGTTAAGTAGCTCCTGATGATGGAGGCGACGACGGAGCTGAACGTCATGATTCCACCCCCGTCGTGCCGCGGTCGACCTCAGCGGGCAGATCCAACGCGACATCACGCAGGTCCTGCACCGCGAGCCGGAGATACACACACGTGCTTTCGAGGGTGCGGTGGCCCAAGAGGTCGCCGATCGTTTTTAGCGAGATGCCCGACCGTAAGAGGTACACCGCATACGAATGCCGGAGGCAATGGGCGCCGTGGAACGGAATCGCCAGCCCGCTTCGTTTGGACCACGCTTGAAAGGCTTCTGTGACTGCCGTCGGTTTAAGCACGCCAACCGGGGTCCGGTGTCGAAGGAACAGCTCCCGATACCTGGGCGGCGGCCCGCCTCGGAACGGGACCCGCTGTCGGCGTACGGCCAACGCGGCGCGGCCGTGACGGAGGTAGTCCAGGAGCGCAGTCCCGACGTCGTCGGTGAGGGGGAGCCAGAGCGAACCGTACGTCTTCCGCTGTGGGACGCGCACGCGCCGCGCCCGCCACTCCACGTCGTCGAGCGTGAGCGCGACGATCTCGCACGGGCGCAGACCATACGTGGCCATGAGCAGAAACATGGCGTAATCGCGCCGCCCCATCGGCGTCGTCCGGTCGATGGCCGTGAGCAACGCCTGCACGGTGTCCCAGGGGAGCGCGCGTGGCAGCTGCTCGCCGCGATAGACGCGCGGGGTGTCGATCTGCGCCTCGAGCCCTGGCGGGATCTCACCAACAGCGGCCAAAAACCGCAGGAACCCCCGCAGATGGGAGACGACATGCTGGAGGGAAGCGCGCGTTTGCTGGGGACCGACGGCACACAGAAACGTTTCGAGATCGCGGCGGGTCAGCGCAGCGAGACGCGTCGGCGTCTTCTCGTAGCCCACGTGTGCGAGAAAGGCCGTCACGGTCCGGCGATGGTAGGTGCAGGTCGAACGCGAGAATCCACGGACCTGCGCCAAATGGCTCGTGTAGGCCGTGACGCGGTGCTCGATGCGGGTCAACGCGGGTGCCGGGTACAACGACAGCTCGACCTGGCAATACCGGTCCAACTGGCGCACCAGCGCCGCGAGGTCGGGATCATCTTGGGAATCCGCCGGGGTACAGGCTCGCAGCCGAGCCCGTGTGAGGCCAGTCAACGTCCGCACGCCGCAGCGCTGCAACTGGCGCGCGAGTCGGGGCGCCGCGCGGAAGTACTCGCGTGCGCGGTCGGTCGAGTAGCCCTGCTTCAAGAGCCACGTGCCATACCCATCCAATGTCGGACCGATGATCGGCAACGACGTGTACCGACGATGAACCCTGGGATACAACTCAAGCAACATCGGGACCCTCCTGCTTTGCTGGTGCCGCCAGTGGCACGAGGGCCGATGCTACGAAAAAGTAATGTGGAGTGTTTGAGAGGAAAGGCGCCGGATCATCGGAGATCCAGGAGCGGATCTCCACATTTCTGGTTTCTGACCATTAATCGACGAATGTGGAGCTCCACATTCGTCGACGAGGCGGGCCAGATGTCACTCGCCAACGCCCTGGCCGTCACGAGAGCCGCCCGGAACCTCGTGCTCCTCGGCGATCCCCAACAGCTCGAACAGCCGAAGAAGGGGACGCATCCTGAGGGCGTCGGTGCTTCGGCGCTTCAGCACATGCTCGGTACGCACGCCACGATTCCGGCGGACCGCGGCATCTTCCTGCCCGTGACGTGGCGTCTCTCCCCTGCCATTTCGGCGTTCACCTCGGAAATGTTCTACGAGGGTCGCCTTCATTCGAAGAATGGGCTCGAGCGACAGCGGCTCGTCGGAAATGCATACTCTAAGGGCGCGCTGTGGGTCGTCGACGTTGATCACGACGGGAATCGGAATGCGTCCGATGAGGAAGTCGGGGTGATCGATCGGGTGGTGACCACCCTCCTCGAACCGGGACGCGGTGGGTCGACGAGGCCGGACGCGACGCTCAGGTCTCGGGTCGCGACATCCTGGTGGTCGCACCGTTCAACGCCCAGGTCGTGCGCCTGGCGGAACGGCTCGAGCGTCGAGGCATCGCGGTCGGAACCGTCGACAAGTTCCAAGGCCAGGAGGCGCCCATCGTCATCTACTCGATGGCGACGTCCTCTCCTGAAGACGCTCCGCGCGGGCTGGAGTTTGTATACAGCCTCAACAGGCTGAACGTCGCCTCGTCTCGCGCCCGTTGCGCGGTCTTCATTGTCGCCAACCCACGTCTATTTGCGCCAGATTGCAAGACACCGCGGCAGATCGCTCTCGCGAACGCGCTGTGCCGGTACCGCGAGTTGGCGGCCGTCGTCACACCGTCGAAAGCAGGCTAGGTGGTCGGCCCTCGCCACCGCACCCGGTCGCTCGTTTAGGTGCTCGCCCAGGAACGCTCCTGCACCTCGAAAGAATCCGAGATCAGCCAGCCGCCCGTCCGCCATGGTCACCGCGTGACTGTCCGAGCCGGGCAAAATCCGGGGAAACGGCCTCGGCGCCCCGATGAGCTCCTGCGTTTAACAAGCAACAGGAGCTGGTTTATGTTAAACGCTGCGTTTATTATGGGGACCAGGACGCTCCATAGTGAACACAGCCGAACATACAGATGCCGGCCGGACTCGGGACGGCCGGGCGGGACGATACACCCGCCAGCCCAGCGGTTATTCGGCATTCGTCCCGGCTCCGCTGCCGCCCGACCCGGCGGTCAGGGTTGCCGGCGACCTTCAGCGGCTGTTATCGGAAGCCGACCGCGCCCTGGGCCGACTGGACGGCTCCGTCCAGACGCTGCCGTATCCTGACCTCTTCGTCTACATGTACGTCCGGAAAGAGGCCGTGCTGTCGAGTCAGATCGAGGGCACTCAAAGCTCCCTCCAGGATCTGCTCGCGGCCGAGGCACACCTGCTTGGTGAGGGCACGCCGCGCGATGTGGACGACGTCGTGAATTACGTGCAGGCGATGAACTACGGTCTCTCACGGCTGGCCGAGCTACCTGTCTCGGTCCGCCTCATCCGAGAGATCCATGCCGAGCTGCTTCAGGGCGTCCGAGGCTCACGGCTCACGCCCGGTGAGCTCCGGCGGACGCAGAACTGGATCGGCCCAGGCGGCTGCACCCTCGCCGAGGCAACGTTCGTGCCTCCGCCTCCTACGGAAGTGGCGGGCGCACTGGGGGCGCTCGAGACATTCCTCCACGAGCAGGACGCTCTGCCGGTGCTTGTCAAGATCGGCCTCGCGCACGCGCAGTTCGAGACGATTCACCCGTTCCTCGACGGCAACGGACGCATCGGCCGCCTGCTTATCACGTTCCTGCTGTGCGAGCACGGCGTGCTCCGCAAACCGGTGCTGTATCTGTCGCACTACTTCAAACGCCACCGGCAGGAGTACTACGACCGGCTCCAGGCGGTGCGCGACGCCGGCGACTTCGAGGGCTGGCTGGCGTTCTTCCTCCGCGGCGTGGCGGAGGTCAGCGTCGAGGCCGCTGACACGGCGCGGCGCATCCTCGAGTTGCGCGAGCAGCACCGGCGCGCGATCACCGAACATCTCGGCCGCGCCGCGGGGAACGGCCACCGCGTCCTCGAGCGGCTGTACGAGCGGCCGATCGTGAGCGTCACCGACGTACGGGAAATGTTAAGGACAACGTTCGCCGGGGCGAATCAGATCGTGCAGCGGCTCGTGGGCTTGAAGATTCTAACGGAGATGACCGGCCGCGCGAGGCACCGGCGCTTCCGCTACGATGCGTACGTGCGACTGTTCGAGGAAGGCGGGGCGTGACACGGCTCGAAATCTACCCAGTCAAACGAAAACGAGAAAGGACGAGAAGCAGGAATGACGGTGTGGGATCGGCCCGGTAAAAAGCGTTGCGTGGGGCTGATCATCGCTGTTCGCCACGTGCGGCCAGGTTTTGAACCGCGCGAATCAAATCAGGCGCGATATCGCGAAGAGCCAGGCACCCGCCATTTCTGCCCCAGGTGCTCACGGCGCGCTCAACGGTCTCGCGCACACGGCCTTCCTGCGCTAGCTCGGCGAAGCGCATGACCACGTAGAGATCAGCTATGTCCTGACGCAGAGCGACACCGCTGGTCCGCCATCGTCATCACCGCTGGATGCCTCGGACTGAACGCCGTCACGCCACACGCTGCCCTTCAAGTGGTCGAATCCATCCGCGACCCAGATGTGGACGCGTTGCTCGGAGCGGGCCTACGTGAGTTGCATGAACTGCTCGATCAGCGCAACGAGCGTTGCGGGTTCGTCTTCCTGACAGAAATGGCCTGCGCTCGCGAGCTCGACGACGGAGCCGTGCGGAAAGGCCGCACGGAAATGCGTGAGAGCTATTTCGGGAATGATGGCGCGATCGCGCATGCCTTCGGCCAGCATGGCTGGCTTGCGCCGAATCGCTTCTATCTCGGCCGGACCGCCTGCCTGAAACCTGGCCCATTTCCCCGTGATGAAGTCGAGCGGGAAGTTGATCCCGCCAATGCAGTCCGCCTTCGTCCGAAAATGCGGGCGAGCGGTCTACGATTGGTGCGATCTCATCGAATGTCATGCCGAAGACGTCGTGCAGCACGAACGCGAGCCGCTCCGACGGCTCGAGCGTGTCCAGCACCACGAGGAGCGCGAGCCCGACTGAGTCAGCAAGCATGGCGTTGGACTCGGGATCCCCATCGGCGCGGGCGACGATCGGATCCGGCACACGCACGTCCCACGGGTCCTCCCTGCGTGACGTCCGGGTTCGCAACATGTCCATGCAGACACGTGCTACGACGGTCGTCAACCAGCCTCGCAGGTTCTCGACGTCGGCCGCATCGGTCCGGGCCAGTCGAATCCAGCTCTCCTGAACGGCATCCTCCGCCTCACTGATCGACCCGAGGATTCGATATGCCACCGCGCGCAAATGCGCCCGGTGCTCTTCGAATTTCTCAGTGCGCCACTCAGGCATCGGCATCGGTCGAAGTCCTCCGGTGCACTCCATCAATGTAATGACGGATCACACGTCGCGAGTGTGACAGAACAGCAGAGGCACCGTCGAGGACAACCACCGTCCTCGCCCGAACGGTCACATTTGCTCCTTGCGATCCGTCATATGTTCTAGCGGGCCGCGGCTTCCAGCCACGCCCCCCGACGCTCACTTGAGAGCCCCACAACTTGACTCAAATGCGTCAAGTTTCGGGTTCTCAAGAGTTCTGAAGGAGGATTGACATGAAGTTCGTATTGCTCGTCTACCACGGAGCCACACCCGCGCTACCGGGGTCGGATCGGTGGAACGCGTTGTCCGAGACAGAGAAGAAGGCCATCTACGCGGAGTACGCCGAGCTCAATAAGACCGAGGGCATCACTGTGGGACTTCCGTTCGGACTCCCTACCGCGGCGAAGACGGTGCAGGTGCGCGACGGAGAGATCCACGTCACAAACGGCACATACCTGAGCGAAGGTGCGGGCGGGTACTCCGTATACGAGGCCGAGAGCATGGACGCCGCGATCGCGTTGGCAGCGCGGATTCCAGCGGCGCGGCTTGGTGGCGCGGTAGAGATACGACCTGCCGAGAAGTACTGGTGACCGCGCGGACCGGGCTCGATGACCGCCGCCGTCCTCCTCCTCGGTTTCGGCTGGCGCACCGCCGGCTATGTCGTGCTCGGCCCGCTCGCGGCGGCCAGCCGCGCTCGGATAGCGCCAGAAGCGGACCTTGGGAGAAGAGAACGGTCCCGGAACCACATCGAACATGGTCACGGACGAGCACAGCCTCGGATACACTCAGCCTGCGCGACTCGGCCGTCGAGAGAGCCATGCCTTCGCCCGAGCCCGAGCGCGCGGTCTATGGACGGCAACATCCCACCAGTATCTGCCGGTAGAGCGCAGGCCGCGGCCGCTCTTTCGACGAGACACACGCAGCATTGTCGCCAGCACTTACCGCCTGGAGGGGTTCGGCATGCATCGAACGACATCGTCAGCATCGGGTACAGTTCTCAGAGCAGGTGTGGCCGCGCTCGTGTTGTGCGCGGTCGGCAGCGCGGCGGGTGTCCAGGACGTGAGCAATGACGACGCCGACGTCTGGACGTTCGACCGGACCGACCGCATCGGCGGCCATCCGACCACGGTCCTGGGAGCCCCGCGCGTCGTCGATACGCCGATCGGCAAGGCGGTGGAGTTCGACGGCGTCGATGACGCGCTGTTTGTCGATGTACACCCCCTGGCTGGCGCGGAGACGTTCACATGGGAGGCGATCTTCCGGCCCGACGGCGGCAACCGCGAACAGCGCTGGTTCCACCTGCAAGAGGCCGGCTCGGACAACCGGATGCTGTTCGAGATTCGTGTCGTCGGCGACCGCTGGTTCCTCGACAGCTACAACTTCAGCACGACCGGCGAGGCGACGTTGATGAACCGGAACAGCCTCCATCCACTCGGCGCCTGGTATCACGTCGCGGCGGTCTACGACGGCAAGGTGTTCAGCAACTTCGTCAACGGCGTGCGCGACGGCGCGCGCGAGATCGAGCTCGCGCCGCAGGGACCAGGGCGGTCGTCAATGGGCGTCCGCATCAATCTGGTCGACTACTTCAAGGGGGCGATTCATTCCTCCCGCTTTACACGCCGCGCGCTGTCGCCCGCCGAGTTCATGAAGGTGCCTGCCGCCGCCCCGCCGCCGCGGTAATACCCCACGCGCCCCGAGCGTCCGTCGCCGGCCGGCTCTCACCGTCAACGACGCGCCTCCTTCGGCCGGGCGTTGACGATGGCATGCTCTGGCGCTGCGGTGGGACTCTCACGTCCAGGCGACGCGCCCGCACGCTGCGGCCGCCAAGAGCTGCCGTTACCGCCACGCATGAGCTCGTGACGTGTCGGCGTCCGCAATCATGTCCATGTCGCTCGACGGCTACGTCGCCGACCTCAACGATGGCGTGGCCGAGGTGTTCGACTTCCGTTGGGGTCCACGGGGCTGACACCATCCAGCAGTGCCTGAATGCTGGGCTCCTCGACGACATCCACGTCGACATCGCGGCGGTTCTTCTTGGCTCCGGAGTTCGACTCTTTGACCACCTCGCCGGCACGCCAGCCGTCCTTGGCAACACGACGGTGATGCCGGGCGTCGGCGTGACACACCACCTGCGCTACCCAGTACGCAAGGCGTAGTCCTACCCCACACCTTTCTCGCCCGGCGGTGAGCTTTGTCTCATCGTTAGAACACACTCGAGTCATCATCGTGGAGACGACGACGTATATGATTCGACTCAGGTTTTCTGATGCGACGGCCAGCGACGCGGCGGCAATCGCAGCGCTGCAGAACTCCATCGCGGGAGCGCTTACAACACGATTTGGCGAGGGCCACTGGTCTTCACTGACCTCGGAGCGCGCCGTCCGGCGACCCTAACACTGCGTTGCCAGATCCGATCATTCATTCCGACCGCGAAGAAGTCCACTGTTGCTGCGTTCCGTATGAGCATCGTCCTTCCGCGACCGGCATCGCGACGCCCTTCAATGGAAACGGTCCGATGGACCGCTATTGGGGCGATCTCGGAGCACGTCGAGCGCGTAGTGCAGGTCGAGCCGTTCACCGAACCAGTCGGGAGTGGCGGTGTGTGGGCCAATGCGCATGCCGACGGCCGTCAACCGCGCGGTACTGGGCGCGAGCGGGTCTGCAGCATCGCCCGCGGTGCGCCATCTCGGCGCGGGTGGTGCGGCCGGCAGCGGCCGTCCATCGGGTCGATACACGTGGACCGAGCCATCCGGGCCGCGCGTGAGCGTGAAGCCTTCTTCATGGACCGCTCGATGATGCCGACGGCAGAGCAGGGCGAGGTTGGTCAGCCGCGTCTCGCCGCCAGTGGCCCAGTGATGCAGATGGTGGGCGTCACAGTGGCGCGCGAGACACCCGGGAAACTGGCAATGGCGATCGCGGGCGGCGAGGGCCCGGCGGATCGCTGGGGGGATCGTGCGCCGCTTCCGGCCGACATCGAGCACTGAGCCGTCCGGCGCATGCCGCATCACCACCGTCGCCGCATCGCAGGCGATGCGGCGCGACGTCTCCGCGGAGACGCGCGTGCCGTCCACATCCTCGAGCACGGCGTGGCCCGCGGCGGGCGCAACGACATCCCCGTCGGAGGCGTCGACGTCCGCGTTCAGCGTGGCCTCGTCGACATGGAGCACCACCTGATACCGATCGCCCGCCGTCCCGCGATCCAAGTCACTCGCCAGCGCACTCTCGGCGAGGAGCCCGAGGGCATCGGCACGGCGTTGGCCGGGGGTGACGTCTGCGGTGGCATCGTCGCGCGAGTCGCTCGCGCTCTCGCGGAACAGCCGGTCGCTGGCCGCCTCGAGCGCTCGTTGCACCACGGCCCCGAGCTCTGGCGTGAGCCGGCCGCGGATCACCAACATGCCATCCTCGTCCACCCAGGTTTGGACGTACCGCTGCTCATGGCGCCGCTTGGTTTCGCGCGCTTCGTCGAGGCGGTCGGCGCGGCGCCAGGCACGCGCCAACCGCTCGACGTGCGACGCCGTGCCACCCTGCGCCGCCCCCAGCAGCCGCGATTCATTGTCGGGGGTCGCGACGCGCGTGATCGCGCGGACTTTCGAATAGGAGATCTCGCCCCGCTCCATCGCGGCACTGATGAGGGGCAACCTCGCCAGCGCCCGCGCCACGCGGACCTTCTCGCGCGCCGCGCCGGGGGCGAGACCGATCCGCCAACTGAGCCAGTGCGCACAGGAGCGGCAGCCGCCGTCGTTCCAGCAGGCGCGCTCATCGACCTGCCTGATCAGCACCAAGAGCTCGTAGGTCGCCGCCTGAATGCGGGCCGACAGCTCCGCGATCGCATCGCCCAGGCGTGCGATCTCCTCCTCGGACATCGGCGTGGGCCGCTCGGTATGTTGTTCAATGATTGGAGGGTCTGAGGTCGCATGGGGTGATGATTCTTGAAGCAGCATGAACCATCATACCCCCCGTATTTTCGGCCTCGTGTACGCCTCCAGGAGCCACGAAATCGGCCTCAGGGGCTTCGGCGACCTTCTTTGACTGACAACGCTTGCCAGACGGCAAGCACACGCCTCCAGCAGGCATCCTGGCGCGGAGTCACAATCACAACGCGCTCGTCGAAAACTTCTTGTCAAGCATTTTCTTGGGTGCGGACCGGGAATATAGGTAACAGATCACACCGCTGGACGCTTTTGCTACCCATGCCTCTGGACTGAGCCCTGTGGGAGTAGAACGGAAAGGGCGGCCGCCCAAGAACCGTTTGCAGCCGTCGGCGACGAGTAGGAGGTGAGCCGCCGCGGCTGACACCGACGTTACTGGCGCCTGTGTTTGATCGATGACAGTTTGGTGGCAGGTGCACTGGGCGTGGAGAAGGAGGCGGTTCGCGCTCGAGTTCCACCCGCATAACGTCGCTATCGCTTCTCGCGCGCCCGCCGCGCCGCTCCTCTCCCACCTTAGCGGCGGCCTGCATGAGGCGCGCGGTACGATCACTTTCTGCTCTGACCGTGCATGGGTCGTCGACTTCGGCGTGCCTGCGTTCCAAGAGGGAAGGCCTCCCCGAAAAGCGAAGCTGGGCCGTTCTGTCAGCGGCCGGTTTTACATCGGAGTGGATCCGTTTTTCTACTTCGAACGCCTCAAGAACGAGAAGGGCATGCCTAACCTGTTCCGGCACTGGGTCATACGTCGTATCTTTCTTGGCGCACCACCGCGTTGAAGCGGGTTGTGCGCAGGCAGCGACTGAACAGCGCCAGTCCCGCGTACGAGGTGAGCGCGACGTCAGCGAATTCCAGGTGCAGATCCCCATTGACACGGGCTCGCAAATCGGTTCTTCTTCGTCTCACGTCCGGTAGCCTTTCGTTGATGGTCTTGATCTGCAGAGGTTGACCGACATCGCCGCCGAGCGCACTGGACGATTGTCTTCCCGCTGCCCATCGACCTCTCGAGGGTGATTCGTGAAGCTGCCGGTCCTCACGCGACCCAGTCTGCCCCTCGATAACCTCTGCTCCTACCAGATCTGGGCCAGCCTCTACATCGTCATGGTCTGGTTCCTCCTGGGCATGGAGTGGCTGTTCTTCGTCACGAAGCCATCGTTTCTCTCGGTGCTCGACTGGGGCGAGCGTGCTCATGCATTCGCCGCCGCCACAGTGCCGCTGCTCCTAGCAGGCCTGGTGCTACTGGGTGCGGTGTGGTTGGTAGGACGTGCGTCGGCCATCACGCAACGTACCTGCCGGTGGTTTCTGCAGTTTCCGCCCGCGTTCGTGCTCCTCGCCTCCGGCATGCTCGTCATCGACAACTTCACCCATACGGTCTTCGGCTGGGGCATCCGTGATCTCGAGCGCGCCCGGCTGTGGTACGCAGGCGCGCTGCTTCTGGCTGGCGGGCTCCTCTACATATGGACCGGAAGGGTGGCCGCAGAGCTCCACAGAAACGCGCGAAACCGCCGCTGGTGGATGAGCAGCGCAGCCGTGCTCGCGGTCTTCGCCGTCGTGGCAGCCGTAACGGAGACGGTCTCGACGTCGAGTGCTGCCACGACCACCACGACGATGCGCGCGACGAAGGCGCGCCCCAACATCCTCCTCCTCGGCCTCGATGGGGTAAATGCCGAGCATGTCTCCGTGTACGGATACGAGCGCCAAACCACGCCGTTTCTAGAAGAGCTCGCGCGCGAGTCGCTGGTATTTACGAACGCTTTCTCCAATGCTGGAAACACGGCGGGCTCACTCACGTCCATTCTTACGGGACGACTGCCCACGACCACCCGTGTTATCTATGCCCCGGATATCCTGCGAGGTCGTGATACCACACGCCACTTGCCAGCCTTTCTGCGCGCGCTCGGTTATGCGACAGGACAGTTCGCGATCCGTCACTACGCCGCCTCGGTCGACTTCAACATGCAAGACGCGTTCGACGTCGTCAATAACCAGTCCGTGCATGGTGGTCTGCCCGGAACGCAGGTGGCGCTCCGTCTAGGACCTGGCCGCCACCTGTTCGACCAGGTTCTCCTGCGAGTGTGGACACGCGTGGAGCAACTAGCGGGAGAGGGTGGAGCTGACCCTTTCGAAGAGGTGACCGACCCTATCTCGGTACAGTTCACGGATGAGAACCGTATGCGACAGGTCGCGCGATTCATTCAGAACGTCGACGAGCCGTTCTTCGCGCACGTCCACATCATGGTGACGCACGGTCCCAAGTTCGTGCCGCGGCGGCGACGCTTCTCAGCAGGTCTAAAGCAAGAACGGGAGATGATGCCGGAGTTCTATGACGACGCGATTCTCGAGGCGGATGACTATGCGCGCGAGATCGTCAGCCTGATCGAGCAGCGCGGCGCATTCGAGAACACACTGGTCGTGATCTACTCGGACCACGGCGCGAGATCCCAGACCAACGTCCCGCTGCCTCTCATGGTTCGCCTCCCAGAAGGCCTGCGACGCGGACGCGTCGGTGTGACGGCGCAGACGATCGACATCGCGCCGACGATCCTCGACGTGCTGGCGATCCGAACGCCGCGATGGATGGAAGGTCAGTCGTTGCTCGGTGAGGTCCCACCTTGTCGCCCCGTCATCGGGGCCATTTCGACGGACCCCACCTTCAGACACGGCGAAGGCATCGCGTCGGCCCCGGTGCCGCCGTTCTATAGCCTCGGCGTTGCCACACTGGTTCGAGGAGACCGCTGGCTCTATCTCGACGTGGACCACCGACCGCCCACTGCGCACGGTGGACGCGTACCGCTCCTGCGGGATGCGGAGACATGTCGGCCGTTCGAATCGGATGAAACGGAGCAATTCCTCATCCAGCATCTGCGATCCAAGCGTTACCAGATTCGTGGATTCTTTGATTCTTAGGATCCCGACCAGAATTATCTTGCTATCTTCGAGTAAGTATGATCTAACACGTGTGTGAGACGCAACGACGATCTTGAAGCGACCATCGTCGCGAAATTCAGTGTCATGGCGCCCGTGTTGGATGAACGCGGGCGTCGCCTCTGGGCGGCCGCCGAATCGGTGGCAATCGGCTACGGCGGAGACGCGCTGGTCTCGGCGGCGACGGGGCTGGCACGCGAGACAATCCGGAACGGCCGGCGCGAACTGGCGCACGGGGTGGAGGCGACCCCGCGCATTCGGCGCGCCGGTGCGGGCCGTCCGGGGCTCGATGAGACGCAGCCCGGCCTGACGGCGGCGCTCGAGGCCTTGGTGGAGCCGCTGACGCGCGGCGACCCGTCGTCGCCGTTGCGGTGGACGTGCAAGAGCCGGGCGCAGCTGACGGCCGCCTTGACGACGCAGGGCTGGCGCGTGAGTTCCACGACGGTGGGCCGTCTGCTCAACGCGCTGGGCTACCGGCTGCGGTCGGTGCGCAAGAGCCGCGAGGGCGCCGCGCATCCGGATCGGAACGCGCAGTTCGAGTACATCAATGGCACGGCCGCCGCGTTCCTGCAGCGCCAGCAGCCCGTGATCTCGGTCGATACGAAGAAGAAGGAATTGGTGGGCGATTTCGCGAATGCCGGGCGGGAATGGCAACCGACGGGCGCCCCGGAGCTGGTGCGCGTGCACGACTTTCCCAGCGATGCGATCGGCAAGGCGATCCCCTACGGCGTGTACGACATGGCGCGCAACGAAGCCTGGGTGAGCGTGGGCCGCGACCACGACACGCCGGCGTTCGCCGTCGCCTCCATTCGGCAGTGGTGGACGATGATGGGGCGGCGGGCGTCCCCAGCGGCGACGACGCTCCTGATCACGGCCGATGCGGGCGGGAGCAACGGCTATCGGTCGCGCGCGTGGAAGAACGAACTGCAACGGCTGGCCGATGCCCTGCGCCTGCGTATCCACGTCTCGCATTTCCCACCCGGCACCAGCAAGTGGAACAAGATCGAGCACCGTCTCTTCTGTCACATTACGAAGAACTGGCGCGGCCGTCCGCTTCGCACCTTCGAGACGATCGTCGAGCTGATCGGTCATACGAAGACGGCGGCTGGCCTGCGTGTCAAAGCCAAGCTGGACAAACGACGGTACCCGACGGGCTGCGCGGTCACTCCGGCGGAGATGCGAGACCTCGCACTGCACCCGCATGCGTTCCATGGCGACTGGAACTATGAACTGCGGCCACGACGAAGTTGACTACTCAATTTCGATCAAATGCCTAACTGCCTGTGGCTAAAGCCCCGCGATTCGCGGCGCGACGGGTAGCCACTC
>WHTT01000112.1:2867-16643 GCA_009377605.1 Luteitalea sp. | reverse complement strand
GACTCTCCACAATCCTTTCCTTTTGCAGGTCAACAGTCGCTCCGAAGCAGCGCCGCACCGCCGCCATCTCACTCTCGTCTAAGAATGTCGATTGGATCAGCGGTCGCGGCGCGCCACGCGGGCATGAAGCACGCAGCCAATGCGATGGCCGCGATGGCAGCGGCAACCGGCATCATCGTCACCGCATCGGGCGGACGAATGCTCACCGGCAACCCTTGCAGCAATCGACCGCCAGTGAACGCGCCGAAGGCGCCACACCCGAGGCCGATGATTGTGAGCCAAGCGCCCTGTCCGACGACGAGCCGGACCACACGGGCGCGACTTGCGCCAAGCGCGACACGGATGGCGAGCTCATGCGACCGCGCCGCGGTCATGTGCGAGATCATCGCATAAGCGCCCGTCGACGCCAGCACGAGAGCCAACGCGGCGGCCGCCGCAATCACGTACAGATATATCGTGAAGTCCGACAGCGAATCGTCGACCACGCGGTCCATTGTCTTGATGCCGAAGACGGCCAGATTCGGGTTGATGTCGCGCACGATGGCGCGCACGGGCTCGACGATCGCTGGGGATCGATTCCGGGTGCTGACGACGAGCGTCAGACCGAGCTCTGAAAGTTGCGACCAGTTCTGCGCGATCGGCGTGTAGAGCTCGGGCTGTGAGGGCTTGTCGAGGTTCGCCTGCCGCACATCGCCGACAATGCCCACAATCGTGCCGCGCGTTGTCGTCTTGCCCAGCGGCTCTTCTCCCGGAAACGACCTTTCCGCGAGCGTCTCATTGATGATGACGACAGGGGGCGTATCGCCAGTGTCGTGATCGGTGAACGCACGCCCGCGTATGGGAATGCCGAGCGCGCGAAAGTATCCTGGCGTGACGAAACGTAACTCAATCGGAAACACGGTCCGTGCCGGCGCCCGACCGCGAATCTGGAAGTCGCTCGAGCTACTGGTCCAGCCCCAATTCTGAAGCGGCAGCAACTGCGTGAAGCCCGCAGCGCGCAGGTCTGACAAGCGCTCAACCCGGTCCGCGATCTCGTAGAACTGACGCACGTCGGTCTCTGAGCTCGCCCGATGGCCGACGTGAAAGGTGATGACGTTGGTCGTCACCATGCCGGGGTGGGTGTTCCGCAAGCGGATGAACTCACGCACGAGCAGCGCGGCGCCGACCGCGAGGATGAACGCAAGCGCCACTTCAGTGACGACGAGGCCATCTCGAACGCGCCGCGACGAGCCGCCGACGGTGCTCCGGCTACCGGATTCCTGCAGCGCCGCGCGAGGCGCACTCCGCCCGACGGTCAGAACGGGAATCAGACTGAGGCCGAGGCCCACGAGCGTGGAGATCCCAAACAGGAACAGGAACACACGCCAGTCGAGGCCGACCTCGTGCGATCGAGGGATACGTGCGCCGGCGATCTGCATCATCGCACTCGTCCCCAACCACGCCAGTCCAAGAGCCGCGACGCCGGCCGCCAACGACAGCAGGAGATTCTCGGTCAAGAACTGCCCCATCATCCGAAGACGGCCGGCTCCGAGCGCTCGGCGCACTGCGATCTCTCGGTTGCGAAGCGTCAGACGCGCCAGCATCACATTCGCGATATTCGAGCAGGCCAGCATGAGCAGCAGGCCAACCGCCCCAAACAGCAAGAATAGTGGACGCCGGACCGCCGGCGTCGCCACGGCGCTCGCGAGCGACACGATCCGCACGCTGCGTCCCTGATTGGTCTCGGGGTACTGCGCCTCGAGCTGGGTGGCGATTGCCGCAAGCTCGCTCTGCGCGGCAGCCAGGTGCACGCTCGGCCGAAGACGTCCGATGACGTCGCCTATCTGACTGCGCGGACCGAGCGGCGGATCCAGCGGAATCCACAGATCCGTACGTTCTTCGGCGGCGACGCTGGTCAACAGCGAAGCCGCGCGAAAGGGAAACTGAAATGATGCCGGCATCACGCCGATCATGGTGAACGTCTGATCGTCGAGCGCGAGCGTGCGCCCGATCGCGGACGGATCGCCCGCGAGTCGTGTGCGCCAGAAGCGCTCGGCCACGACAGCGACCGTCGGCGGATCGCTCGGGCCGAACGTGCGGCCACGCACCGGTGGCACGCCCAGGATCGAAAAGAAGTCCGGCTCTGCACGGACGGCCATCACGCGTTCCGGGATCTCATGGGAACGGAGATATCGAGCCGCGACCTCGTAGCCGGCAATGGCCTCGAACGATCGGCTCTGGCGCCTGAATGTATCGGTATTCCGAACTGGACCGCCGTCGGGATCGAGCGGACTGATCCCGGAGATTGTGACCAGACGATCGGGGTCCGCGAATGGAAGCGGCCGCAACACCACGCCGCTCACGACGCTGAAAACAGCGGTAGTTGCGCCAACCCCGAGCGCGAGCGTGCACACCGCCGCTAATGTGAATCCCCGATGTCTCGTGAGCGTACGAAGAGCGACACGCGCATCCTGGCCCACCTGATCCAACCAACGCCACCCCCACGCGTCCATCGCGTCTTCGCGTAAATGCAGCGGGTTGCCAAACCGCCGCCGCGCCAGAGCCGCCGCCGCGTCCACCGGCATCGAGGCCTTCTGCAACTGCTCCCGGCGCAACGCCAGGTGCAGCCGCATCTCCTCGTCGAGCTCCCGCGCGACACGTGATCGCCGCCACAGGGCGCGTACCCGTCTGCCGATCTCGCTCAGACGCATCATCGTCGCGACCCGGGGAGGAATCTCGTCTCGTGACATAGATAGACTATGCCAAGAACGCGGCTGGGCGTCAAGCCCTCATGGTGTTCCTCCCTCGCGATGCAAGCGCGCCCTCAGATTGCGGTCGATGACATGGTCGTACGCACGCTGAGAGCGGCGCGAAGGACCGGGTGAGATGTCTCAGCGCACGGCTAGTGGGCTAGTGCCTCGCCTGCGGCACGCGTTGTCGCCCTGTGAGCTCGACCGGCTCGGTGCCACTGCCCGCGTCGGCCGATGCAATGATCTGACACAGCCCGCGACAGGTCGGCGTCGTCTTGCCGTTCCACTTCCCCACCTCCGCCGCGAGTCGATCTCGGAACCGTTGAAGCTGGCGAATGCGCTGCTCGACGACCTCCAAGTGGCGATGCGCCATCGCTAGCACGTGCTCGCATGGCGTGCGGCCGGCCCGACTCAGCTCGAGGATTTCGCGGATCTCGTCGAGAGAGAAGCCAAGGGCCTGCGCCTTCTTGATGAACGCCAACTCTTCGACCGTGCCCTCCGGGTAGCGCCGATAGCCGCTTGAGGATCGGGGAGGCGTCTGGAGGAGGCGGATGGATTCGTAGTAGCGAATCGTGGGCGTCGCTACGCCCGCCCGTTTCGCCAGTTGCCCAATCAGCAGAGCCGTCATGTCCTCTATTACAACACCTTCAAGTCGGGTCGAAGGTCAAGCGTGCCTCATCCGCTTGACATTCAAGGCGACTGCAAGCCCTACGCTGTTGTCGTGGACGGACAACCGTTCACGCGCGCCCGACCTGAAGGTCGGGCCTAGACAAAGGAGCAAGTCATGAAGAACGCGCTGTTCGCCCTCATGGCCGCGGCAGTCACGCTATTTGCGACGACCGCGACCGCAGCTACAACCGTCGCCGACAGCGGCGGCTGCCCATTCTGCAGGTAGTCGATCTCGTCTCGCGAGGGGTCGGCCGCGTGGGCACACGCGGTCGACTCCGATAAGTGACTCTCGGA
Source organism: Luteitalea sp. (assembly GCA_009377605.1). Classification (NCBI taxonomy): domain Bacteria; kingdom Pseudomonadati; phylum Acidobacteriota; class Vicinamibacteria; order Vicinamibacterales; family Vicinamibacteraceae; genus Luteitalea; species Luteitalea sp. The sequence goes on along the minus strand of WHTT01000112.1, from coordinate 12,951 downwards.
GTGGATTTGGGTCGTCTCGAGTGTAGGAAGCGCTTTCGGCACCCGTCGTCATGGCCTAACTGACAATCGGGAGCGGGTTGGGCGGGTTCTGCTATCGCAGGCGACTGACCGACGTTCCACCCGATGCGCCGGCCACGGCGGCGAAGGCATCGTGGATGGCCATGTCGTGAGCGGTCGATTGGAATGAGACTCACCGTCTCTCGCTGGCGCTCGGCGGAGCTCACCAGTGATGGCCGATGGTCATGTTCACGGCGCGGCGCGACCCGTAGTAGCAACTATCCCAGCACGTCAAGGTCGCTCGGTCGGCCAGGTTCCTGCCGCTGATACTGAGTTGCCAGGCCCCAATCTCGTAGCTCACCGCTGCGTCGAACAAGGCGTAGTCCGGCACCGTCAACTCCGCCGAGTTGGCGATGTCGCCAAAGGACTCTCCCGTGTAGCGGATGCCGCCACCGATGCCGAATCCTTGGAGTCGTCCCTGTGCGAACCGGTAGTGGCCCCAGAACGATGCCGTGTGCTCAGGTACGGTTGGCTCGCGCTTGTGCAGTTCCGCGGGATCGCTCGTGCGGACGATCTCGAAGTCGCGAAGCCAGGTGTACGCCCCGGTGAACGTGAGTCCATCGGCGACCGAGATGGAAGACTCGAGCTCGAGGCCGCGCGATTGGATCTCGCCAGTCTGCCGCGACAGGAACGTCGTGGGCTCCGTCGTCAGGTAGTTCTGGCGCCGCAGGTCGAACAGGCCCAGGCTGACGAAGCTGCTTCGGCCAACGCTACGTGTACGTCGCGGGCGGAGCATGCGCGACGCGCGACGGTTCGAAACGAGCTAGCCATCAGGGAGGTGAGCTGTCGACGAGCCATGGTGCACGCGGCGGGCATCGTTCCTGCGTCTGCTAGTACACGAGTGCCCCGGTGGCTTTGAGCTGCCACGAGGTTCTCGTCGCTCCGTTGGCCAACCCCGCCTGCCGGGCGTGCTCGGCCGCCGCTTCCTGCGCTTCAGCAGAATGATTGGTCCCGACGCGCTGGATCGTTCCCTGAGCAGCGGCCCGGCGGCCCTTGGTGCTCACGGGAAACACGATCACTCCGTCGTCCACCTTGACGAGCAGCGTGCGATCGCCCGCCGCGCCGTCCGGTGCCAAGGCCATCCAGCAGCCCATGTGCGCGCAGACCGCCGTGACGGTTCCCTCCACACGAACGGTCTTGCCTTCGAACTCGGCGGGCCGGTCGAGCACACGGGTCAGCGGCGTGCGGTCCTTGAGGGACACGCCGGCGCCAAATGTCTGGGGCTCCTGCGTCTCCACCTTGCCCAGCAACGCGAGTGTGAGACCGATTGCGAGGGCGATGTGACGCCTCAAGAGGGACCTCCTTCGAAGTGCAGTTGGGCCGCGTTAGTCTCTAAGACTGAGACTCAGTCTCATCTACAGCCTGCACAATAGCTCCGACCGATTTGGTCGGTCAAGTCGAAGAAAGGGAGAAGGGCGTTGATGACCTACGATCGGTTGCAGTTGAATTCAGCGCCGACATGGGAGGGACCGGAGCTTACGGCAGGACTCTCGCAGGGCTCCACGAGAAAGCGACTCGGACAGCCAGGGCCGCCGCATGGTGCGCTGTCGAACGAAAAACGATACACGGTGCCTTCTTCTGTGCCCAGAAGCCCTTGCGCGATCCAGGAGTCGATTCCTTGGTTCTGCTTGAAGGTCCAGAACGGCCGCCGGGCATTGGCAGCGTCCGTGGCGCATGACAGCGAGCGCTGAAGGGCTTCTTCATCCGCGGGAACCAATGAGCGCCCTGCAGGAGTCAGGCGATGCTGGCCGCAGTCGATCGGCTCCGGCCCGGTAAGCCGCTCGACGTGCGTCCGCAAGTCGAGAACCGGATCCGGACGCTGCGGATCCACCGGCTGGTTCACGTTCCCAAGAATCAAGCATGCAAAGGCGAGCCCAAACTGGCCTGTCACCTTGGTTTCTCCTGCACGCTGCCTACAACCGGTCGCCGGCCGGACTCAATGAACACACGCTTACCCGACTGCGCGATCCGTAGCCTGCTCAACGCGACGCGCTCATGTCCGTCAGCTGCTCGAGCGCTTCGCGCCGGGCCGCCTCCAGCGGGTGCTCGCGCACGATGCGCAGCAGCCGAGGCTCGCTCACGTCTGGTGGGAACTCTCCAATCGTCTCGATCGCCTCCTGAACAATCTGCGCCTCCTCATGGCTCGCGACGATCTTGTCGAGCACCGGCAGCGCCTCGTCTGCTGGCATTTCTGACAGCGCTTCGACCGCTTCACCGCGTATGTCCGCGCGCGGGTGTTTCCAGATGATCCGCTCCAGGTGCGGAAGCGCATCGGCCGGAGCGAATTCGGCCAGCATTTCCACCGCCTCTTCCTGCAGTCCCGGATCAGGGTCGGTCATGGCGACCTGGACAATCGTGTTCAGCGACTCCGGCGAGCGCCGCTCGGCGAGCACCTCGAGCGCTTCATCTCGCAGCTCCGTAGGCGCGTCGCTCTTCAGAATCTGCTCGAGCACGTCGGCCGCAGCGGCCGGATCCAGCTCACCCAGCGTCTCCACCGCCTCGGCACGCATGTCAGTGCTCGGATGCGTGCGCGCAATCTTCTCCAGCAACGGCACGGCAGACGAAGCTGGAAACGCCGCAATGGCTTCGATGGCCTCCTCCTGAATGTCGGGAGATCGGTCCTTCATCGCCACGGCCGCCAGCGTTTCGAGCGCCTTCGGATCCTGTCGTGCTGCCGTCGCCTCGACCGCCTCTTCCCGGACGCTTTCCGGCTGCGCCACGCGGAGCAACTCGTCCACCGCGACCGCTGCCGCCGGCGTGCGGATGTCACCGAGCGTCTCCGCCGCCTCTTCACGAATGCTCGTCGCGCGGTCCTTCAGCGCAGTCGTGCGCAGCAAGGCCACGCTGCGATCGGTCGGGTGCCACGCCGCGCCCTCGGCCGCCTCCTCGCGCACCTCGTCTGGTCGATTGCTTTCGACGACCTGCTCCAGAAACGGTACCACGCGCTCCGCGTCATCGTGCATCGAGATCGCCTCCACGACCGTACCCTGTAACCGTACATCCTGCAGCTCGTCGACTCGGCCACGCAGCCAATCGAAGCTGTCCGCATCCGACGCCGGGCCAAGCCAGTACAACCGCGCCCCGCGGAGGTTCATGCCAGCCGACGCGCTGCGGACCGACACTCGTTCTACGCGCGGATCGCGCGCCTGTGCCCCGATCATGTGAAACAGCACCAGCACGGGCTGCCGTACCATCGCGCTCGTCTTCTGCGGAGGCTCGTTCCTCGCGCCGCTGACGGGGGTGGCCTCTGACGGCCGCCTGTACGACGGCCCGTACACTCGCGTGCCCAAAGGCACGTCGTCGATTTCATCGCTCGACCAGTTGGCACTGTCGTCGACATGAATCCGACCGGCAGGTAACATCCGCTCGAAGGCGTAGGCGATCCAGTAGCGCGAGTCGCCCCGGCGCTCAGCCTCGGCAGCCGCCCATTGCCAGCGCGATTCGAGCGTCTCGCGAGGCGCGGCGTGGCGAACCACTTGCTCCTGAGACGACACTTGCGATTGCACCGCGGACGAAGCGTCTGCACTAGGTGTCGAAGGCCGGTTCGCCGCGGCGGGCTCCTGAATGGCGTGGCTTTCGCTCGCATCCTCCCGCTCCGGGATGGTGCCGGCGGACACGACGGGAGCCGCCGCCCAGACCAGCAGCACCAATCCTACGGCTGCGGCCGACCGTAGAGTCCGCCCACCTGGCGCGTGAGGGATGTGCTCGCTCAGCAGACGTTCGACCCTCAGCAACAGTGGCGAACCGCCCTCCGCCATCGCCATCGTGCCGGAAGACACGGGACTGGGTCCGCGGCCGATCCATGACGCCACCTCGACGAGACAGCGCGCCAGCGCCAACGCGGAGCCGGTCTGCCGGACGGCCCAATCGTCACTGAGATTCTCGGACGCTTCGCGCAAGCGGAGTCGTGCCACACGGTTCAACGGTTGGAAGAAGAAGACCGCCTCGACCAGCCCCGTGAGCAGACGCCAGACCGGATCCCGACGGGCCAGGTGCGCCAGCTCGTGCGCGAGCGCGCTGCGCTGCTGATCCGAATCCAGGTCTTGCAGGAAGCGCTCGGGCACGCAGATCTCCGACGTCCCCAGCGCAATCGGCCCCGGACAGACCAGCGACGTCGTCAGCTCGATGGGCCGCCACACGCCGGCGTTCCGTCTGAGCGACGCAAGCACCGCGAGCACGTTGCCCTCGGTCACAGGCCGGCGATCCCGCAGGAGCCAGTGCAAACGAAGCTGTCCGTACGCCAGTCGCGCCACCAAGAGAAATGCTCCGGCCAACCAGAGCGCGAGGATCACTTCCGGCCATGTGAACGTCGCGGGGCGGCCCGGACTCGTCGCGAAGGCTGGATCATCGCGCGCCTCGATCTGCTGTGCCAGAGGGCGGACGACGACTGCGTCGCGGGCGAGCCTGTTCACTGGCGTTGCTTCATCCGCGCCTCTGTCCTTTGACGTCGCTGAGACTGAGCCCACATCGCTGGCGCTCTGGGCGCGCACGTTCTTGGCTGGCGTTTGCGCGCCTGACCTAAAGGTCGGGCCTTCACCCTTGATGGCGCCATGTTGCGCATGTTCTCCAAACGGGATCCGCCACTCGCCTGCCAGCGGCTGCAAGCCGAGCCCCGATTGGAGCGTCGCCGTCGCCAGCGCTCCTACGAGCGCCGCGCGCCACACCGTTTCACGCCACGCATCCGACCTGATCAACCGCACCGTCACGAGCGCTGCACTCGCCAGCAGGATCGTGCTGTGCACCGCGTAGGTCAGCAGCCAGCCCAGCACACCGGCTACCACGTCGCCGCCAATCCAGCCAATCTCCCTCATCATGAGCGCCTCCCGCCCAGCTCACGCTCGCGGGCCTCGATCAGCGCCTTGACGCGCGCGAGGTCGCCCGCCTCGACATCCTGCGCCGTGAGCAGGTGGCTCACCAGCGCCGCCACGTCCCCTTGGAACAATCCCTCCGCCAGCTCCGCGAACTGACCCACCATCGAACGCTTCACGTCCGCCTCAGACACCGTCGGCCGGTAAACGTATTGCCGTCCCTCCACGCGGTGAGACAAAAGCCCCTTCTTCTCGAGCCGGGAGAGAAGCGTTGCGACCGTCGACTGCGCCAGCGGCCGCTCCGCCTCGAGCGCCCCCTGCACCTCCACCACCGTCGCCTCGTTCCGCGCCCACAACACTCGCATCAGCGCGAGTTGCAGCTCCGTCAGCGAATAGCTCACACGCATTCTCCATCGTCCGTTGATCCAGACACGAACCGATACTGCCAGCACGCATGGGCAAGGCGCCTCACCGAAGCGCCCTTACCACTACATGCGTAGTACTACACGTGTAGAATTGAGATGTCAAGCGGATGGAGGGCGGCAGGTTATCGAGCTGGCGAGCTCGTCGTCTGCAAGCAGAACACTGCCGTCACGCGCGGCGGGATTCGTGCGCCACGGCGAAGTGCCGCACATGCTCATCCACGTCGGTGAGCATGGCCCTCGCGTCTGGCTCGATGACGGCGACTTCCGGTCGTCCGCCCGCGAAGGCCCTGATCGCGTCCCATGATGCCCACTCCGTCACGACGAGAAACTCGACGTCCGTCCCCGTATCGCGGCGAAGGACGCGCCCGCCGACGTACCCATCAATTGCGACAAGCTTGGGAAACACCGCCGTCACGACGTATGCCTGATACGCATCCGCACGCTCACGCCGTGCGCGCCCACGCCAGAGTCGAACGATCATTCAGCCTCCACGATCTCGCCAGTCGGCCGGCGTTGCTGCCGAGAACGCGTCACGGCTGGCTCGGTTGGACCGGTGTCGCCGCCGCGTCGCCCACCACTGTCGTCCACTCACGGACATACCATCGCTGGACCAGGCCATTCACGACGTAGGGATCCGCCCGAGCGAACCTCTCAGCCACGTCCGCCGAGTCGCCTTGGAACAGAAGCACGGCTCGATCGACCGGATCGGTCAGCGCGCCAGCCAGTATCAGATCTCCCGTCGTGGAGGCCTCCCATGCTTTCTGCAGATGGGCACCGCGAAAGTCTCCGCGTCGTGCGAGATAGTCACCCTCGAGGTCGTAAAACAGCAGGAAGTGTTTCACGCAGCATCTCCTGTGCGCAGCGTAGGCTCGGCGGCCGCGACAGGGCAAGTGAATAATCGGCATTCGCGATCCTCTTCCTCCCGCGTATCGTTCGGTCGAGCCTACCCCAGCGTTTCATTAGCTATAGCAGCACACACACATGTCGGGGGAGGCTCTCATGGACGACTACATCGTTCTGCACGCCGGGCGTGGACTCCACACGGCGGACCCATTCGAGGCAGGCGCGGCAGCCGGCAGGGCGCGGACACTGGACGGCGAACCCGCAACGCCGCATGTGGAGGTTGCGGAGTTGAGCGCCAACGACGTCCGCGACCTCTCTCGTGATCCCGAGGTAGCCGCTATTGCGCGGCCCATTCCGCTGACGCTCATCAAGCCAATGGACAACGGGATCGGCACAGCCGCGACGGACGCGTGGGGTATAGCCGCGGTCAATGCAGACACGTCTCCGTTCGACGGCACAGGAGTGAGCGTTGCAGTGCTCGACACGGGAATCGACGCACAGCATCCAGCCTTCCAAGGTGTTGCGCTGGTTCAAAAGGACTTCACGGGGGAAGGCGACGGCGATGGCCAGGGGCACGGAACGCACTGTGCGGGAACGATACTCGGGCGTGATGTCGACGGCACGCGTATCGGTGTGGCTCGCGGCGTCACTCGCGTGTTGATTGGAAAAGTGCTCGACGCCAGCGGCGCCGGTAGCTCCGAAGCGCTCTTCGACGCCATGACGTGGGCGACGGAGAATGGCGCCCATGTCGTCTCTATGTCGCTTGGATTCGATTTTCCCGGCATGGTGGAGCGCTTGTCGCAACAGATGCCGGTCAAGCTGGCGACATCGCGCGCACTCGAAGCCTACAGAGCCAACCTGCGCATGTTCGATGCGCTGATGGACATGATCAGGCAAGGTGCCGCCTTTCGACGTGATGCGATCGTGGTGGCGGCATCCGGGAACGAGAGCCAGCTCAATGGCAATCCACCCATCGCCATCGCCGTGTCGGTGCCCGCCGCCGCTGACGGCGTGGTCGCCGTCGGCGCGGCCGGCGAATCGCCCGAGGGCTTGGTGATCGCGGATTTTTCCAATACATTCCCGCAGGTGTGCGCTCCCGGCGTGAACGTCCTGTCAGCAAAGGCTGGCGGCGGTCTTCGGGCCCTGAACGGCACGAGCATGGCCACGCCGCACGTGGCTGGCGTCGCCGCGCTCTGGCGTCAGTCGCTCGAAGGTACTGGAGTGCCAGTTAGCGCACAGAATGTGATCGCCAGGCTCATCGCGAGCACGACGCGCTCCGGCTTCGCTCCAGGAACCGCCGACGCCCATCGCGGGAACGGTCTGGTACAGGCTCCACAGGCATAGGATGGGACATCCCCTATGAGCGAAACGTTCGAGCTCGAAGTCCGCTCGAGCCGTCTCGATCTCGCGCGGGCCATCAACGCCTACATCCCCCTCCTCGAACAGGCCTACCGTCTCGCGCGAGACGAAACCGTCGAGCTCCCGGCGGGCTATCAGGAAGTGGCTCAGGTCGAGGCCAACGTCATGGCCCTTGCCGAGATGGCGGCTGGTGAAGGGGCCGTAGCCCAGGCGGGGATCGAGGCCCAGGTGATGATGCGGGAGATGGTCAATCCCGAGAAGTTCGGGCTCATCGTGAGCGAGGTCGCAACCGGCAGCCTGCTCGTCGTGATCCGCGGAACGCTCGTCATCGATGAATGGCTGAAGAACTTCAAGGCCATTCCGAATCCTTACGACTTCGTGCCCGACTTCGGGCTCGTGCACCTCGGGTTCGAGGCAGTGTACGGCAGCGTCCGCAACAGCATCTTCAACACGTTGAGCGCCCAGCCTCCGACCTCGCGTGTCACGCTGGTCGGTCACAGCCTAGGCGGTGCGATGGCGACCCTTGCCGCGCCCGACATCATGATCAACCTGGCAAGGCAGCTCGTCGACGTCTTCACCGTTGGCGGACCGCGCGTCGGCAAGCCGAACTTTCGCGGCAGCTTCAATCGGATCATCCGCGATTGTTTTCGCGTAACCAATCAGCTGGATATCGTGCCGCACTTACCGACCATCGCGACGCTCTGGCGCCACGTGGGGGAAGAGATCGAGGTCGATGGCGATCTCGACAGCGCGCACAGCCTGCACGCGTACCGCGCCGGCCTGCAGAAGCTGCAGCCGCCGGCCGCGGGTCCAGTCGCAACGGCTCTCGGAAGCGAGGGCCTCGTCGCCGTCGTGGTGCCGTGACGGAAGTGCACGCCAAGGGGATTTGAGTACCCCTCGCCCACTCCCCCCTGCGACATCATGTCGCAGGGGGATGATGGCGCACCGCAGCTAGACTTGCCGAAGCGCGCAGCGGCCGTCTGGCGGAGCGTCATCATGAAGATATCGCGCAGCGTAATCCTCGCCATCGCCGTGTCGGTTCTGGGCCTCATGGCCATCGGGCTCGGACTCACCGCGTTCGGCGGCGGGTGTCAGGCCGCGCATGAGAAAGCGCGGCACGGCGTCCTCGCAATGGATGTGTTCGCGCAAGACGCCATCGTCGACCTCCTGCTCTTCGAAGAGACTCCGCGCGGCAAGGAGCTGCGGCACGTGCGATCGCGAGACGGGGCCACCACTTGGAGCGCTCCCTCCACGATCAATCGCCGAGGCCGCGGCATCGTCGACCACCGTCGAGGGATGGACCCGCAAATCGCGGCCGCGGGCGACACCGTCGTCGTGCTCTGGACAACACCAGGCACGTCTGCTTGGGGAGCCGGTCCGCTCGCGACCGCGGTGTCGAGAGATGGTGGGCGTACGTGGACGCTCGGACCCAATCCGGCCGATGACACTTCGAACGACGGGCATTCATTCTTGGAGCTCGCCGCGGACGAGACTGGCGCGTTCCAGGCGTTCTGGCTGGACAGCCGCAACGGCGCGCAGGGCCTGCGCACCGCCTTCTCGCGCGATGCCGGTCAGACCTGGTCTGCCAACGCGTCCATCGACTCACGAACCTGCGAGTGCTGCTGGAACAAGGCCGTCGCCTTCTCTCCGGGATCATCTGCGGTGCTGTATCGCGACAGAAGTCCGCGCGACATGGCGCTGGCCGCAACGACCGACGGCGGTCGCACCTGGACGCGCAGGGCCACCGTCGGGGACTTCGGCTGGGCGATCGAAGCATGCCCGCATGTTGGCGGTGGGCTTGCTCGCACACGGGTTGGTACCGCCGAACGTCTCCATGCGGTCGTGTGGACGGGGAAGGCAGGTCGCGAAGGCTTGCACCGCCTGGCCTCGCGCGACGACGGGCGGACGTGGTCGAAGCCCGCACGTCTCGGCACCGCTCGCGCCAAGCATGGCGACATCGCAGGATCGGCTGCACACCTAGCAGCAGTCTGGGACGACGTACGCGCTGGTCAGCAAGTCATCCGGGCGGCGACGTCCGACGACGAAGGCGCAAGTTGGCACTCGCCAATTCAACTCTCGGATTCCAATCGCACGGCGACGCATCCGCTCGTGATCTGGTCGGACGGCCGCTTCGTCGCGTTCTGGACCGACGCAGCGCGCGATAGTCCGGCGGCATGGCGCGCCGTGCGAATCCCTGCCGCGGAAGCCCACTGAATTGACACTCGTAGCGCAGGCCTTCAGGCCTGCCTGGCCCGCAGTTGGCAGGCCTGAAGGCCTGCGCTACGGACGCCAGCGGTGGCAACACAAGCGCCCTCTGGGATTGGGGCCCGCCATCGAATGTAGCGCCCCCGCTCATGTGCTGGAGACGCGCTCCGGCTCGATGGCGGGGCCCTGCTGCTCCGCCGTAGTCGCCGGCTGTCGGAAGAAGAGCCGCGCCAACGCTTCCCGCACGTCGAACAAGGTCAGGTAGCCCGCTGGTACCAGGATGAGCGTGACGACCGTGGAGAAGGCGACGCCGAAGGCCAACGACACGGCCATCGGAATGAGGAATTGCGCCTGCAGGCTCCGCTCCAGCATGAGCGGCGTCAGTCC
>WHTT01000112.1:0-2857 GCA_009377605.1 Luteitalea sp. | reverse complement strand
CTCGGCCGTCGCCTGTTCGCGCATCCGCCGGTTGGCGAAATCGACGAGCACGAGGCTGCTGTTCACGACAACGCCGGCCATCGCGACCATGCCGAGCATCGAGAGTACCGTGAGCTCCATGCCGAGCATGACGTGGCCAACCACCGACCCAACGAGGCCGAAGGGGATGGCCGACATGATGAGCAGCGGCTGCGCGTACGAGCGCAGGGGAACCGCCAGCAGCGCGTAGATCACGAGGAGCGCAAAGATGAACCCGCGACCCAGTCCGCCGAGCGTTTCCCGCTGCTGCTCCTGCTCCCCCTCGAAGGAATACTGGATGCCCGGATAGCTGGCCATGAGCTGCGGGAGGACGCTCGCGTCGAGGTTCGCGATGATCTCGTTGGGATTCCCGCGGCTCAAGTCGACGTCGGCCGTGACGTTCACGGCCCGGTGTCGGTTCGTTCGCTGGATGGTGTCATATCCCCGGCCGTGATCGGCGAGCGCCACCTGGCCGAACGACACCTCGTCGCCTTGCGGCGTACGGATGCGGGCGTTCTCGAGATCACCGAGTGACCGGCGCTCCGACTGAGGATAGCGCACCATCACCTTCACTTCGTCACGACCTCGCTGAATGCGCTGCGCTTCCTCACCGTAAAACCCTTGGCGCACCTGCCGGCCCAGATCCGTCAGCGAGAGTCCGAGCGCCTCCGCTTCGGGCCGAATCGCCAGCGTCAGCTCGCGCTTGCCCGCGCGGAACGAGTCCGCGATATCGAACACGCCGGGGTACTCACCCAGCCTGGCCTTGAGCCGCTCAGCCGCCTCGCGGAGCGCCACGAGGTCAGCGCCGCGGAGCTCGACGTTGATGGCTTCACCACTGTCGAAGAGTGACGAGGTGAACGTCAGCTCCACCGCATCGGCAACGGGCCCGGCGCGATCGCGCCACAGGTTCGCGAGCGCCGTGCTCCCAATCGACCGCGCCTCGGCTGGCGCGAGCTCGATGTTGATCTCGCCGAGGTGGCTGCCCGCGAACGAGACGCCGGCGCCGCCCCGCCCAGGCCCCTGATTCTGTTGTAATCGATAGGGCTGGCTGCCAACCGAGGAGAGCAGGTGATGGAACACGGTGCCGTTCTCGCGCTCCAGTTCCTCCTTGATCTCGAGGGCCGCGTCTTCCAGGTGCTGAACCGCAGCCGCTGTCGTCTCAACGGGCGTCCCCTGCGGCATCGTGAGCATGGCCGCCACGTTGTCCGCCTCGACCGGCGGGAAGAACGCGAAGCGGATCCAGCCGCCGCCAACGAGACCGACCATCAGAATCAACGTGGCGAGTCCCGAGGCCAGCGTGAGCGCCCGCCACCGAATGGCCCATGCCAAACAGGGGCGGTACACCCGGTCGGTCCACCGGTCCAGCGCGGTAGCGATGCGGCGCTGCATCTGCTGCCACATCGCGAACGGCCCGCGGCGTCGCCGTTCCGACGCGACCACGCCTCGTGGCATGGCGTTCTTCCCGTGACTGCTCCCGTCGCCGGTGCTGTGCATCGATAGGTGCGAGGGCAGCACGATCAGCGACTCGACCAGCGAGAACAGCAACGTCGGGATGACGATGAGCGGGATGACGCGGAACACCTGGCCCATCTGTCCTTCCAGCATCAGCATAGGCGCGAAGGCCGCCACGGTGGTCAACACACCGAAGATGACCGGCAGCGACACCCGATGCGCACCGACGATGGCAGACAGATGGCCGCCTCCCAACCGTTCCTGCTCGGTGTAGATGCTCTCCCCCACGACAATCGCGTCGTCCACGACGATGCCGAGCGCGACGATGAAGGCAAACAACGACAGCAGGTTGATAGATACGTCCAAGCTCGGGAGCAGCCACAGCGCCCCGAGGAACGACACCGGAATGCCGAGACTGACCCAGAACGCGAGACCCAGTCGTAAGAAAAGCGTCAAGACAATGAAGACGAGCGCGAAGCCCGCAAGCCCGTTGCGGATCAACAGCTCCATCCGGCTCAGCAGGATGCCGGTGTCGTCCTGCCAGATCGTCAGCGCCACGCCTTCAGGCATGCTGGCCTGCGCCGAAGCGACGTACTCCTTCACGGCGGCCGCAATGTCGAGCGCGCTCTGATCGCCGACGCGGAAGACCTGCACCAGCACCGCGGGGGCACCGTCGAATCGCGACGCTTGGTCGGTCTCCTCGAATCCGTCGACCACCCGCGCCACGTCGCCGAGGCGCAAGAACGTGCCGTCAGGTCGGCTGAGCAGGACCAGCCTCTCGAACTCCGGCCCGCGATACGCGCGCCCTTTGGCGCGGAGCAGAATCTCGCCGCCTTCCGTCTTCACAGAGCCGCCGGGCAGATCGACAGAGGACTGCCGCACGGCCCGCGCCACGTCATCGAAGGTCAGGCCGTGGCGGCGGAGTGTCTCCTCGGAGACCTCGATCGAGATCTCATAGGGCCGCGCCGCGGTCAGATCCACCTGGGTGATGCCCGGCTGCGCCGAGATCTCGTCGCGCACACGCTCGCCGAGCCGCTTCAGCGTGACCTCGTCCGCCTCGCCGGCGACGGCCACGGTCAGGACCTGCCGCCGGACGAGCAGCTCGCGGATAATCGGCTCTTCCGCTTCAACCGGAAAGGTGTCGATGGCGTCAACGCGGTTCTTGACCTCGTCGAGGACCTCGCGCAGGTCGTAGCCCTCTTCGACCTCCACCGTCACGGTGCCGCTTCCCTCTGCGGACGAAGACGTCAGCTCCTTGATGCCCTCGACGCCCTGGATCTCTTCCTCGATTGGGACACAGACCCCTTCCTCGACCTCCTCCGGCGCGGCACCGAGATACGCGACCGAGACGGAGATGAGGTTCGTATCGACGTCGGGAAACACCTCC
>WHTT01000111.1 GCA_009377605.1 Luteitalea sp. | reverse complement strand
ACACGCCAATCGTGAGCCTGCCGCTGCACGCCGACACCGGCGCCGGCGTGTATACCGAATCGATGGGAACGATGCCGACCTCCAAGTGGCAGAACACGGCCTACTTCCGCGACGTGGTCTTCGTGCCGAATCCCTGACGCGATGGCCGGTACCGCTGCGGCGCCTGCGAGACCATTGGGGGTCTCGCGGGTGCCAGCGCAGCAATTCATCGACGATTCCACTTCTTGACTCCCATAAGCGTCTTATGGGACACTCTTCCCTAAGGTGATTATGGAGGAGCGGCCTCGCAAAGCTGACCTGTTGCAGGGCACCCTGGAGCTGTTGATCCTTCGGACCGTCGCCACGGGCGAGAAGCACGGCTACGAGATTGCCGAGTGGATTCACGTGGCGTCCGCCGACGCGCTTTCCGTGGAAGAAGGCGCGCTCTATCCGGCCTTGCATCGTCTGGAGTTGCGCGGCCTGCTCACCGCCCAATGGGACGTGTCGGAGAACAACCGTCGCGCCAAGTACTACCGGCTCACCGCAAGCGGCCGGAAGCGACTCAGCGACACGACAGAGTCCTGGCGGCGGACGAGCGCGGCGATCAACCGGGTGCTCGACGCCACCTGATACGAGGCAACAGTGGCCGAGTGGCTGAACAGTGTGGGTCTACGCGTCCGTGCGCTCTTCCGACGCGGGCGGCTGAATCAAGATCTGCACGATGAGATTGCCCATCATCTCGCGATGCGGGAGGCGAAGCTCCGCGCATCCGGCACGGCGCAGCCGGCCGCGCACGCCCGACGACAGTTTGGGAGTGTTGCGACGATACAGGAAGAGCTGCGTGAGAGTTGGACGTTCGCGCCGCACCTGGGCAACGTCCTTCAGGACCTGAGATACGCCGCGCGCATGCTCCGGCATAGCGCAGGATTTGCCGTCGCAGTCGTCCTGACGCTCGGCCTCGGCATCGGCGCCAACACGGCGTTCTTCAGCATCGTCAATGCCGCGCTGATTCGGCCGCTTGGCTATGCCGATGCGGATCGGCTCGTTGCCGTCCACGAGTCTTTTCCGGAATCCAATCTCGAGCACCTGCCGTTTTCTCCGTTGGATTTCGAAGATCTGCAACGCTATCAAGAAGCGTTCGATGGCGTCGCTGCATACCGGAGTATTCCGTTCGAGCTCTCGGGTCACGGGCTTTCAGAACAAGTGCAAGGCGCACGGGTGTCCGCGAGCTTGCTTCCCACGTTGGGCGTTGCGCCAATCGTCGGCCGCACATTCTCGACAAAAGAGGATCGTCCTGGCGTCCACGTGGCGATCCTGAGCTGGGGGCTGTGGCACAGGCGCTACGGGGCCGATCCGGCGATCGTTGGCCGCCGCATCACGCTCGATCGCCGCGCGTACACGGTGGTCGGCGTGATGCCGAGGACGTTCGTCTTTCCGCGCCGTGGGCCGCGGGTCAACCATGAGCCCGCGGACGTGTGGGTGCCGCTCGCGTTCACGGACCGCGAGCGGGTCGAGCGCGCTATGAATCTCACCAACAGCGTGGTCGCGCGCCTCAAGAGCGGCGTCTCGCTCGAGATGGCGCAGGCGCAGCTCGATGTGCTGTCCGGCCAGATTGCAGCCAACTATCCGTCGGTCGTCCTGAATGCCGGTTTCAGGCCGCACCTGTCTGCCGTGCCGTTGCGCGAGGACATCTCGGGGCGCTTCAGATTTCCGCTGCTGATGCTGCTTGCCGCAGGCGGCTTTGTTCTGTTGGTCGCCTGTGCCAACGTCGCGAACCTGATGCTGAGTCGAGCAGCGGGGCGGAATCGCGAGCTCGCTGTCCGCGCGGCACTGGGCGCCGGCCGTGGCCGGCTCATGCAGCTCCTGCTGTGTGAAGCGTTGCTGCTGTCGTTTGCTGGCGGTGCGCTCGGCGTCACGCTCGCCTACTGGAGCGTCGAGACAATTCCGGCGGTCCTTGCCAGCTCCGTTCCCGGCCTCCAGGATGTCACGCTGGATCTCCGCGTCCTTGCGTTTACGGCGATGACCTGTGTCGCCACGGGCCTGATCGTCGGGTTGCTTCCCCTAGCCACGCTCGATCGTCGTAGTCCAGGCGACGCTCTGCGCGCGGACACGTCCAGAACGACGGGTGCTCGGCAGAGACCACGGATGCAGCAAGCGTTCGTCATCTCTGCCGTCGGGCTGGCGTTCGTGCTGCTCGTGGGAGCGGGCCTTCTGCTCCGCAGTTTCTCGGCGCTGATTGCAACCAACCCAGGCTTTCGCGCGGCGCAGGTCCTCACGGTATCAATGACACTGCCGCAGACCACATACAACACTCCGGCCAGCGTGCGCACTTTTCATCGCGCGCTGCTCGGCGGTCTTGGGTCCGTGCCTGGCGTCCGCTACAGCTCGCTTGCGTCGGACTTCCCGCTGGGGGCCGTCGGAAATCTCAGGTTCGAGCCGGAAGGCTCGGCTCTTGCTAGCCGCGTGACGCCGATGACGAACCTCACGTCCGTGCAGGGACCGTACTTCGAGACGTTCGGCATGACCCTCCGCCATGGGCGCTTCTTCACGGAAGAGGAGCACTTGGAGGACCGGCGGGTCGTGATCGTGAACGAGAAGCTCGCCACTCGCTTCTGGCCCGGTGAGAATCCCATTGGCAAGCGTCTGAAATGGGGCAGTGTGGACAGCGTCTCTCCATGGTTGACGGTGGTCGGTGTTGTGGGAGACGTGGCCGACGGACCAATCGGTGTAGAGCCTGACGTGCACGCGTACCAGCCGTTCCGGCAGGCTCCTGACTTCTTTCTCGACCGTAGAGTCAAGACTGCGGTGCTCGTGCAGGGGAACGCCCGCGCCTTGTCCGCACGGATTCGAGAAGAGATTGCCAGGCTCGATCCGCAACTGGCGATCGAGAGCATCGCGCCGATGGAACAGCGTCTGCGCGATGCATTCGCACCCAGGCGCTTTAGCACGGGGCTCGTTATGGTGTGTGCTGCCGTGGCGCTGCTGCTCGCCTGGATCGGTCTGTACGGTCTTCTCGCCTTCAGCATTACCGAACGCCGCCGCGAGATTGCCGTCCGGCTCGCGCTCGGCGCCGAGCCTCGAGCCGTTGCCGGAATGGTCGTGGCGCAGGCCGCGCGGCTCGTCGCGGTTGGGCTGATCGTCGGCTTTGTGGCCTCGCTTGGTGTCACGCGTCTCGTGACGTCGCTGCTGTACGAGACGAATCACTACGATGCGATGACCTTTGTGATCGTTCCTCTCGTCGTGGCACTGGCGGCACTTCTGGCCTGTGCCGTGCCTGCGTGGCGAGCAGCGAGCGTCGAGCCGCTCAAGGCTCTCCGTGCTGAGTAATCAGGAGCTCGACATGCCGATGTTGTAGCCGTGCAGAAGGCGTCGGAAGAGTTCGGGCAGAGCACGTGCGCCGCCTGCCACAAGCTCTATCGTGAAGGTGACGAAGAGACGGGATTCCGATTCAAACCCGGCGTGTTCTGACGTAGGTCGGGACTGTGCTTGTTGCGCCCATGGCTGCATGACAGCATGATGGCATGAAAGATATGGTTGAATCGCCGGTTCAGGACATCGAGATCAAAGTTGTCGGCAAGAGCGGCCAGATCTCCTTGGGCAAGCGATACGCCGGAAAGACATTGCGTCTCGAGCGACGGGAAGACGGGACGGTCCTGCTGACGGCCGTTGCCATGGTGCCCGAGACCCAGCTCTGGACACTCGATGCACCCCACCGATCCCGCATTGCACGTGGGCTGGCATGGGCAGCGGCGAACAACCCTCGAGAGACCGACGTCGAGGAGCTCGTCAAGCGTAGACCGAGTCGGGCGAGGCGTGCTGGTGGCCGCGGGTAACCGCATTCGTCTGGACCTGAACAGCCCAGCGTTCGAGGATGTCTTCTTTCGCCTCCAGGTGGATGAGCTGAAACAAGTTGTGGCGCCCCTGGCCCGGCTGCGCGACTTCTCCGTGCGGGTCAGCCAGCGGATCCGCGCGGTGGCATTTCGTGACGGTGACTTCCTGCGTTTGATCTCGCTGCACCCAGATCATGACTCGGCCTACAAGCCGTAGCGTTGGGAACGAAGCGTCGGGAGGCGCGATCCTAACCTTCCCGCAGCACGCGTGCCGGATCGATGCGCGCTGCGCGCCTGGCCGGTAACCACGCGGCCAGAGCACCGACGCTTGCCAGTACCATCACGGCTGAAACGAACGTGAGCGGGTCGTGTGGTTCGAGCCCATAGAGCAAGGCCTCTACGAAGCGCGATGCCCACAGGCTGACGGCCGCCCCAAGCACGACACCCAGACTGATGAGGACGGCTGCGCGCCCAAGCACGAGCCGCACCACTTTGGCGCTGTCTGCACCCAACGCCATCCGGATGCCGATCTCGGCCCGACGGCGACTGATGGAATACGACATCACGCCGTAGAGACCGATCGCCGCCAGGAGCAGCGCAAGCGCTCCGAAGAAACCGGCCAGCATCGCCACGAGCCTCTCGGGGAGCAGCGACGCGTTGATTTGGTCAGCAACTAGCTGAAGAGAGAGCGACAGATTGCCATCAACCTTGCCGACTGCCGCCGCCACACTCTTCATCAGCAAAACAGGCGAGCCGACGCCGCTACGGACACCGATGTTGATGCCCGAGTCGATCCACGGCGCTGTGATCGAGCGGCTGCGGCCGGCCGAGTCCGGCTCTCGGCTGACCTGCGCCAGCGGAAAGTAGACAGTGGGCGGAATCGTCTCCCGGACGGAGCGATATGCGGCATCTTCGACCAGCCCGACAATCTCGATTGGGCCCGTTTGCGGTCGTTGAGTATCTGGGATCTGCTGGATCGCGCGGCCGATGGGGCTCGCCCCATCGAAGAACCTCCGCGCAAATCTCTCGTTGACGATGGCGACGGCCGGCGCCTCGGCACGATCGCGCGCATCGAAGTCACGGCCGGCCAGGAGTGTGATTCCGTAGGTGGCAAACCAGGCTGGGCTGATTGCGTTGATGTACGCACTGCTTTCGTCCTCCGAGAGCGGCGGCCTACCTGCGACCATGAAGTGGCTCTGCCAATCGTTACCGCTAATCGGCGACATCACGGACGCGGCGGCGTGAACCACACCCGGGGCCGCAACGACAGCATCGACCACTCGATGGAACAAGTCGACGCGTTGTGGGCGTTCGACAAGACTCCGCTGCGCGTCGACGCTGACCACGAGCACGGGATCCCGATCGAGTCCGAGATCGAGAGTGTTCAGCGTCGAGAGCGTTCGGATGAAGAGGCCGGCCGCGACGACGAGCACCAGCGCGAGGGCGATCTGACCGACGAGAAGGAGCTGGCCGAGCGCGTTTCGCCGGTGACCGGCAAGCGTGCGGCTGTGTTGCTTCAGCACGTCGTTTGGCTCGGCACGACCAGCCCGAAACGCCGGCACGACGCCCAAGAGCAGCGCCGTCCCGATGCCGACAGCGGCCGTGAACCCAATCACCCGCCAGTCGAGAGACAGGTCGAGAAACACCGTGTTGCCGAACGATGAAAGTTGCCGGAGCAGCAGGCGGCTGCCCCACTGCGCAAGCCCCAATCCGAGAACCGCACCTGCGCCCGCGAGCAGCATGCTTTCGACGAGCAGTTGTCGCATGAGCCTGAGCCGCGATGCGCCGAGCGCCCGACGCATGCTTAGCTCATGCCGGCGAGCGCTGGCGCGTGCGAGAAGCAGGTTGGCGATGTTGGCACAAGCGATCAAGAGGACGAGCCCGACGACAACCATCAGTGTGACCAGCGGGCGCTCGTAGTCGTCGCGGATGCGCGACGTGCCCGTGGCCGCGGGCACCATGGTGAGTGCGCCGCGCAGATAGCGTTCCTCCAGCGTGGCCTCCCGTATCTGTGGTTGCACAGCGCGCAGTGCACGCGTCGCGTCCTGAACGGTCTGGTCCGGCGTCAACCGAGCGATAATCTCGAGCCATCGGGTGGTGGGCCTATCCAGCCAGCTCTCGTCCGTTCGCACGAGCGGCTCGGTCCCAATCGGCACGGCTACGTCGAACGATCTGCCCACCATCGGGCCGAAGAACTCAGGTGGCGTGACGCCCACGATCGTAAACACCACGCGATTCAGCGTCAGGGAGGAGCCAACGATCTCGGCTCTCCCGCCAAACCGCTGCTGCCAGAATCTGTAGCTGATCATCACCACTGGACCGTCCGCGCCACCTCCGCGGCGGTCGTCTGCGGCCGTCAGCGTGCGGCCCAGCATCGGCTGGACGCCCAGGACATCGAAGAAGTCGCCACTGACCCATTGCCCTTCCACCAAGTCGGCCTGTCCGCCCGAGGCCAGGTCGAACCGTGCATTCCCCCAAGCTGCAACGCCAGCAAACAACTGAGAATGTCGATCGCGAATTTCCTCCCAGATGGGATTCGTCCACGAACCCTCATCGAGCAACACCAGCCGCTCGGGCGCCCGGACAGGCAATGTGCGAAGCAGCAGGCTATTCATGAGAGAGAAAATAGCCGTGTTCGCGCCAATGCCAAGCGCGAGAGAAAGCACCGCGACCAGCGTGAATCCAGGGCTGGCAGCCAGGACCCGAGATCCGTACCGCACGTCATGTGCGACCTCCTCGAGCCAGCGTGTACCACGAACCTCTCGGCACGCCTCCTTGGCCTGCTCGACGCCGCCGAGCTCCGTTGCAGCCCTGCGCCGCGCAGCCACCTCGCTCATCCCAGCCGCCACATCGGCCGCCACCTGGCGCTCGATGTGATCCCGCAGTTCCTGGTCGAGTCGTGCGTCGAGCTCACGGCGTCCTAAGAGTCTCTTCCACCAGGTCACGATACGTCTCCTCGGGCCGTCTGGGCTCCTTGTGGTAGTCCGATCGAGGTGATGCTCTGAGACTATTTACTTCGACATATACCTCATAATAGGTAGAAGTTCAAGGCATTGTCGCCCATGGTCGCCGGTGCGGTGCTGCGTGACGCAATGTCGGCGCCGGTCAGGACTGATCGGTGCGCCGGTAGGTTGGGAGGCACGCTTCCGCGCAAACGTTGTCTGTCTAGGTCGCCGCCACCGGACGATCCCGCAGCACGTCGATCGCCCAGGCCACATCGAGCCGCTCGCCGAGCCACTCCGGCGTGGCTGTGTGCGGGCTGATCCGGATACCGCGGCCGTCAGCCACGCAGTGCTGGGTGCGAGTGGGTCCCAGACGTCGCCGCCACGAGTGTCCCAGCGCGGAGCCGGCGGTGCGGTGGGGAGTGGCCGGCCATCCGGCCGGCAGACGACGACCGTCCCCTCAGCACCCCGCGTGATGGTGAAGCCCTCTTCGTGCACGGCCCTGTGATGCCGCTTGCACAGCAAGGTGAGGTTATCGAGCCGCGTCGCCGTCAGCCCAGTGGACAATGTGGTGGGCGTCACAGTACCGCGCCGAGCACGCCGGAAACTGGCAATGACGATCGCAAGCCGTGAGCGCCCGGCGGATCGCCGGCGGAATCGTCCGCCGCTTCCGGCCGACGTCGAGCACGGTGCCGTCTGGCGCATGCCGCATCACCACGGTCGACGCGTCGCAGGCGATGCGTCGCGACGTTTCAGCGGAAACGTACGTCCCATCGACATCTTCCAGCACCGCCTGGCCGGCGTCTGATGTGATCGCCTCCTCAGTGGCCAGCCCGGCGTCTGCTTTCAACGTGTCCTCGTCGACGTGGATCACCACCTGATAGCGATCGCCCGCCGTCCCTCGATCCAGATCGCTGGCCAGCGCGCTCTCGGCCAGGAGTCCGAGGGCATCGGCGCGGCGTTGGGCGGGCGTGATCTCCGCCGGACCATCGTCGTTTGGACCGGCCGCGGTCTCGCGAAAGAGCCGATCGCCCGCCGCCTCGAGCGCCCGTTGCACCACCGCCCCGAGCTCCGGCGTGAGCCGGCCGCGGATCACCAGCATCCCGTCCTCATCGACCCAAGTGTAGAGGGACCGCTGCTGATGGCGCCGCGCGGTCTCTCGCGTTTCCTCCAGCCGGTCGGCGCGGCGCCAGGCCCGGACCAACCGCTCCACGTGCGCCGCGGTGCCGCCCCGCGCTGCCCCCACGAGGCGCGTCTCATTTTCAGGCGTCGCGATCCGCGAGAGCGCGCGGACCTTCGAGTACGACAGCTCGCCCCGCTGCATGGCAGCACTGATCTGAGGCAGCCGCGCCAGGGCGCGCGCTACGCGCACCTTCTCGCGCGCCGCGCCAGGGTCGAGGCCGGTGCGCCAACTGAGCCAGTGCGCGCACGACACGCAGGCGCCGTCGTTCCAGCCGGCGCGCTTATCGAACTGCCGGATCAGGACCAGCAGCTCGTAGGTCGCGGCCTGAATGCGAGCCGACAGCTCGGCGATGGCAGCGCCCAGCCGTTCGATCTCCTCGTCGGACGTCGGCGCCTGGGTTCGCGGTTCAAGGATCGAGGTGTCCGAGGTCGGATGCAGTGATTCTTGAAGACGCATGGACCATCATAACCCCCGGGTTTTCAACCGCTTGTACGCCTCCAGGTGCTACGAAATGGCTCCAAGGGTCTCCGTGACCTTTCTTTGGGCGACACCGGGCGCCATAGGAACTGTATGAGTCTCCAGGAGGCATTCAGGCGCGCGGTTCCGACTACAAACCGCGCGTCGACAAATCCCTGTCAAGCAGAAAATGGGGTCCGGACCGGCGACATAGGTGACACTTTAGACTGCTGGGAACATGGGTGACAGTTTCCGGCATGCTGGAACATGCCCTGGAACGAGACCGCACCCATGAACGAGCGTGTGAAGTTCATTGCCAGCTACTTGAAGCATGACGAGAGCCTCAGGGCCCTGAGCCTGCGCTGACGAACGCACTGTTCAGCTCTCGTGGCTCTTCGATCCCAGTAAGCGCCGCGGTGCCGTAGATGAAGGTCGCCATCCCAGTGAACGCGCCGCTCTGCTCTTGGAGACTCATGAAGTTGGGAGCGGAAAGTGCATTCACCGCCTCGCCCGCCTGGTTGATCGTGAAGATCCGAACCAGGCGGTCCGGCTCCTCGAAAGGCAGGGAAAGGGTAGGGGCATGTGGAGCTCGGTGACGGTCTATACGGGTCTCGCCATCGCCGCCACCGGAGTTGGACTGATCGTCCGGCCCATCTGGCGCGGGCGCGGCGTGACACGTACACGCGGACTCGTAGTCGGTGCGGCGGGCGCAGTGATAGCTGGCATCGGGCTGCGCCTACCGGTTAGGGAGTCTCGGGTCACGAAAACGCACACGCGACTCGACGAGACCAGCCCCGTCTGGCAGTTTCGCGAGCGCCATGCCATCGAGATCGACGCTCCACCCACGCGTGTGTTCGAGGCTATCAAGCGTGTGCAAGCCGACGAGATCTTCTTGTTCCGCACGCTCACCTGGATGCGACGCGGAGGACGGCAGGCCTCCCAGAGCATTCTCAACCCGGGCAGCGCGGCACCTCTGCTGGATGTGGCGACGCGCAGCGGGTTCGTGCGACTCGCCGACGAGCCTCCGCACGAGCTCGTGGTTGGCACTGTGGTTCTAGCGCCCGTGGGACGACGTGAGCCACCGACGCCACAAACCTTCCAGGAGCCGCTGCCGCCCGGTTTCGCCACGGCAACCATGAACTTCCTGGTCAGCGCCGATGGAGCGGGCGGCTCGCGCCTGTCAACCGAAACGCGCGTGTTCGCCAACAGCGCGTCGGCGCGCCGGTGGTTTGCTGCGTACTGGCGCCTCATCTACCCCGGCAGCGCACTCATCCGGCAAATGTGGCTTCGTGCGATCAAACGGCGAGCGGGACGCGGCTCGCTCGCCGTTTGAGTCGCGCCGGCAACAACGGGCGGAACGGGAGTGCTTCAGTTGTCCCTTCGAGTGAACTGGTGATTCAGGGACCTGAGGTTGACAGAGGCCACCCACTGGATCGCCGGACCGTGACGCGTCCATCGGTCTCTTGACGCACCATGAACAGAGCGGCGCCCGGCGTCTCCTCGACCAGCCGCACGCCCTCCTCTGGCCCCAGGACGGCAGCGGCGGTGTCGAGGCCATCGGCGTCGAGGCCGCGGCGGGCGATGACAGTGGTTTGACTGCGGACCGTCATCGGCCAGCCAGTCCGAGGATCGAGAATGTGCGAGTAACGGCGACCGGCCACCGCCATCCACTGCTCGGCGTCTCCGGCGGTCGAGACGGCGGCGTGGTGTAGACGTAGCGTGAAGGGGCGCGGCGCACCCGGGACGTCGAGCGACGCCACTTCGATGGCCCAGCCGTCGCGGCCTGGGGGTGGGGCGGAGACGGCAATGTCACCGCCAATGGCTATGAGCCCGCGGGTGACCCCTGCACGTGCAAGGGCGACGAGTGCCTGATCAGCAGCATCACCCTTTGCGATGCCACCCACGTCGAGCGCCATGCCGGCACGGTCCAGCGTGACGGTCTGCGACGCCTCGTCGAGGCGCAGCAGGCGGAAGCCGGTCTTGGCCCTCGCGGCATCCACGCGTGCGGGAGCTGGCAGCTCGCCCAGGCGGCGCGCCCCGCGCCAGAGCCGTGTGAGTGGTCCACTCGTCACGTCGAAGGCTCCGTGCGAACGGGCAGCGAGGGACTGCGCGGCGGCCAGGACGCGAAAGAGATCGGCACTCACCGCGACCGCACCTTGGCCCGCCTTGCCGCACAGCTGTCTCAATTCGCTGGTGGATTGGTAGTCGCTCAGTGTGCGATCGAGCGCGGCGAGGCGGTCGAATGCCGCGCGTGAGGCGTGTACTGCCTGTCTCTCGTCGCGGGCATAGAGCACGAGGCGCACGAGCGTGCCCATGTGCGGCTCGTGGAACTCGTAGCGCGTGAGTGCGACCTCTGTTCGTGGGTGGAAGGTGATACGGGGCTGTTCGGTCGAGTCGGCCTGGCAGGACAGCGCGTCGCCGGCACCGGCGGCGCCGAGCACAATCACTACGAGCAGAGTGGAGCGCACGAAACGGATGATGTCAGCATGCCGCGTCACCCCTACGATTATCCCATTGGCAACGCGCGGCCTAAAGGCCCCGCGCTACGCCCATCACATTTCGTTTGTAGCGCGCGGATTTCAGGCCGCGCGGGCGGGCGACCGCCTTACGAACGGCAGGCGACGCAGGCGCTCGCCGGTCAGGTGGAACCAGGCGTTGGCGACCGCCGGCGCGACCGGTGGCACGCCCGGCTCACCGACGCCCGTCGGCGGCTGCGCAGACGGGACGATATGGACGTCGATAGCGGGCATGTCCTGGATGCGCAGCGGCAGGTAGTTGTGGAAGTTGGACTGCCGCGCACGGCCCCGCTCGATTGTGATCTCGTTGTAGAGTGCCGACCCCAGACCGTAGCCGATGCCGCCCTCCATCTGCGCGCGGATCACGTCCGGATTGATGGCGATACCGCAATCGACGACGCACACGATCCGCTCGACCTTGGGCTGGCCGTTCGACCCGCGCGAGACCTCCGCGACCTGCGCGACGAAGCTGCTGAACGATTCGTGGACGGCGATTCCGCGTGCGCGTCCCTCGGGCAACGGCGTGCCCCAGCCGGCCTTCTCTGCGGCGAGCTCCAGCACCGCGAGATGTCGCGGATGGCCGGCCAGGAGTTGTCGGCGAAGCTCGAGCGGGTCCTTCTTCGCGACCGACGCTGGAAACGGACGCTTCAGCGAGATGTCCCTACCTGGTCGCTGGGGCCCGTTCGCCGTGAGCGTGGCCCTTCGGCTCGCTTCGCGGCTCGGCATAGTGAACGCGGTAAGATGAACGATGTTGCCCCTGACCGCATCGGCGGTTGCTCGAAATATCTGATTAGAGGGTAGCGGCGCAAGCTGATGCGCGTCACTAGCGGGTCGTGCCATTGCGCTTGCCAAACGCGCCACAGAGCCATTTCGCATGAATCGCACATTTAGGCTCACGAGTCTCTTCTTTCGCAGGCTTCACGAGCTGGGCTTACCGAGAGAGCTGTTGTTTGCACGGGCGGGCTTACCGACAGAGCTGCTCGGGCAGGACCCGGTCGCGGTCACCACGCAGCAGCTCTTCGAGCTCTGGCGGGCCATCGGCGACAGTAGTGACAATCCCGCGATAGGGCTCGAGATCGGGACCGAGCAGCGGATCGAGCGCTACGACCCGGTGGCGATGACGGGGCTGTACGCGCGCTTCTTTGGGGATGCGCTGACGCGGCTTGCGCGTTACAAGCAGCTCACCTGTCCAGAGGAAGTCCAGATCGTCCCCGACGGCGACGCCTGCATCGTCCAGTTCGGGTGGCCGCTCGCGACACAGGCGGAGCCTCCCGTGCTGGTCGACGTCTGCTTTGCGTGGGTGCTGACGATCGGCAGACGCGGCACCGCCACGTCACTCTCGCCTCGACGGGTGGAGCTCAGGCATCAGACGACGCATCGGGAGATGTACGAGGCGTACTTCCAGTGTGCCGTGCATGCTGGGGCGAGTCGGAACGCGCTGATCTTCGACACGGTCGATCTGGATCGGCCGTTCGTGACCCACAACCCGGAGCTGCTGCGCCTGCTGACGCCGCACCTCGATGCGGAGCTGTCTCAATACGTCGATGCGCGATCGACGAGCGATCGCGTGAAGGCGGTGCTGAAGCAACTGCTGGTCGGGCAGCGTCCGGCGATGCGCGATGTTGCGCGCGACCTGGCTGTCAGCCCGCGGACGCTACAGCGGCGCCTGAACGACGAAGGCGTCAGCTTCCAGCAACTACTGCTCGACGCGCGTCGCGAGCTCGCGCGTCACTATTTGTTGCAACCATCGCTGGAGCTGAACGAGGCGGCGTACTTGCTCGGATACGGTGATCCCAATTCGTTCTTCCGTGCCTTTCATCACTGGGAAGGCACGTCGCCGGGCCAGTGGCGCGCCGTTCACATGGAGGCCCCGCGGATCGAGGCATCGGCGCCCTCGCGCGCGGAGGCGTGAGCCACGGTCTGCCGGTTCGCCATGCGCCCAGAGCCCACTTGAATTAACTGCCGTAATGCAGGGCTGACGATGTGAGGTGCAGGTATGCCTGGCCGAAGCGACGTGAGTATCTGGGCGTTGGGCGACCTCTGTACGCCGTGGTGCATCCACGTCGTTGCGACGCTTCGGATTGGAGATCGCGTAGCGGAGGGAATCAGCGACATCGATGATCTTGCTGCGGCGTCTGGGGCCGATTCGGATGCTCTTCACAGAGTGCTGAGGCATCTCGTCACCAAGGGCCTGTTCGAGGAGCCCGGCGTATGGACGCTTTGCCATGAACGAGGCAGCTCGTGCGCTGTTGGACTCGGGGGTACAGCTTGGCTTCGTGGTCAAGAACGTCCTTGCCGACTGGCCCGACCGCGAGGCGCTTGCGCTCCTGACGCGCTGTGCAGAGGCAGCGCGCCCAGGTGGGCGCGTGGTCCTGCTGGGCGGCGTCTCGCCCGACGAGGACGGTGGTCCGTCACCGGAGCTGCTGATGATGGTGCTTGTTGGCGGGAGAAATCGAACGCTGAGCGAGTTCCGCGACCTGGCTCGCGACGCCGGATTGGACGTGCACGCCGCGGAACGACAGCCGTCGGGCCGCTATGTCGTCGAGTGTCGTCCGGCCGGCTCGTAGCCTACGAACGTGTCTCGGACGTTTCCAGCAGGCTCGCGGCATCAACTTGACTCCACCGTTCCACGCACCGGCCCTCGGCGAACTTCAAGATGGTGATTCCTGGTAGATGGACCGATTTCCCTGTAGCCGGTAGACCCTGGAACTCGCCCAAGTGCTTCGCCTGATGACAAAGCGGCACGCGACCCTGTCGTCTGCGGCAAAGACATCCTCGAAGACAATTTGTGACCTAGGAAATGCTGAGCAGAAACCTTCGTAGAACTGTCGGATACCGCTGAGCCATGGCGGCACGTTGGCGTACCCGTGGAGCACTGCATCGGCGCTGTAGAGGCGGAGGTAGCCGTCAAGGTCGCCGCAGTTCCAGCGTCCTCTAGCTTCCTCGAGCGCGCTCATGTTTGCGTGTGTTGACATAACCCCCTCCACGCTCGCACCGCCGTCCCGAATCTATTGTTCGCTCGACGGCGGAACCAAGTTCTTCGCGCGCAGATAGACCGTGCTGATGCCGTACATCTCGGCGCCATGAGCGAGGAGCCCAACGAGCGCGGCGGCCTTCGCAACCTCCCCCTGGCCCTGCTTGACAGATTCCATAGCATTCGCATCAGTCAAAGACGCGAACGCATCGTCGCAAAAGGCGAACGAGTCAGCAAGAGCCTTTACGAACGCGGCTTTTGTCTTCAGCTCTTGTTCGAGATTTCGGGATTGATTGGGGTTGGGAACTCCGTTGATCGCCGCGCACGTAGTGAATTGGCCGTCAGCAACGTGTGCAAAGATTTGCCCGTAGCTGCGAACTTCCGGCATCGAGCTGGGCTTGGAATCGTAGTCTGCGGCCGGCATTTTGTCGGCCGCCCGGGTCAGATTCATCTTGAGTCCGCTATAGCCAGCCTGCAGGTACCGAGCGAGCCCGATTTTCTGGCCCTTTGGTATTGGCTGTGCCGGTGCCGTGACCGCGAAGAGCAGGACTGGGGCGGACGCGATGAGAAGACGTACCATGGCTTACCTCCTTGGCTCGTGGCGCGCTCGACGGCAATGTGCGGATCTGCGATACCTCCCATTAGACACCGCATCAGACGCGTTGACTTTATGGCCCAGGGGATGCCTTCGCCCTGGCTCAAGCGGATTGTTACCTATGTCCCCGGTCCGGACCCATTTTTTGCTTGACAGGATTTTTTCGACGAGTGATCCGCAATTGGGACCCAGCGTCTGGATGCCTCCTGAAGGCGCATGCGGCCCTTGTGGCGACAGTCGATGGCCAAATGAAGGTCGCGGAGACCCTCGAACCGATTGAGTGGTACCTGGAGGCGTACAAGCGGTTACAAATACGGTGGTTATCATGGTTCATGTCGACTCCAGCACTTCTAGAAACAACCCCCGACACCTCGATCCCTGCGGTGCTCGCTGACGCCCCGACCCCTCCGTCGGAGGAGGAGATCGAACAACTGGGCGATGCGATCGCCGAGCTGTCGGCTCGCATTCAGGCGGCGACCTACGAGCTGCTGGTCCTGATCCGGCAGTTCGATCAGCGCGCCGGCTGGAACGACGGCAGCTGTCTCTCCTGCGCGCACTGGCTCAGTTGGCGGACCGGCCTCGACCCCGGCGCCGCGCGCGAGAAGGTGCGCGTGGCGCACGCCCTGGCGAGGCTCCCCCAGATCAGTACCGCGATGCAGCGCGGCGAGCTGTCGTACTCAAAGGTCCGCGCGCTCAGCAGGATCGCAACGCCGGACAATGAGACGCGGCTTCTGCGTGCAGCGCAGGGCGGCACGGCGGCGCACGTCGAGCGATTGGTCCGCGCCTGGCGGCGTG
The DNA here is from genome assembly GCA_009377605.1 of Luteitalea sp. NCBI lineage: Bacteria > Pseudomonadati > Acidobacteriota > Vicinamibacteria > Vicinamibacterales > Vicinamibacteraceae > Luteitalea > Luteitalea sp. The sequence continues at coordinate 1,704 of WHTT01000111.1, read as the reverse complement.
CCGACCGCCTGGAGGAAGCGCGCGAGACCGCGCGGCGCCATCAGCAGCGGTCCCTTCACACCTGGGTCGATGAGGACGGGATGCTGGTCATCCGCGGCCGGCTCGCACCGGAGCTCGGGGCCGTGGTGCAACGGGCGCTCGAGGCAGCGAGCGATCGGCTGCTTCGCGAAAGTGTTGCCGACGCCCGTGACGACGGCACCGTGGAAATCACTCCGGCCCAACGCCGCGCCGACGCGCTTGGGCTCCTGGCCGAGAGCGCCCTGGCCAGTGACTTGGATCCCGGGACGTCGGGCGATCGGTATCAGGTGGTGGTCCACGTCGACGAGGACACGCTGAACGCGGACGGCGGATCGGCCGCAGAGGAGGTGGTCGCGCCCGACGCCGGCCAGGCGGTGCTGGAGGACGTCGACGCCGCGCGCGTTTCCGCTGAAACGTCGCGACGCCTTGCCTGCGATGCGTCCACCGTGGTGATGCGGCATGCGCCAGACGGCACGGTGCTCGACGTCGGGCGGAAGCGGCGGACGATTCCCCCGGCGATCCGCCGGGCGCTGACCGCCCGCGATCGCCACTGCCAGTTTCCCGGCTGTACGGCGCGGCACTGCGAGGCCCACCATCTTGTTCACTGGGCCGACGGAGGCGCCACGGGGCTGACCAATCTCGCCTTGGTCTGCAAACGCCACCATAGAGCGGTGCATGAAGAGGGCTTCACGCTCACGCGGGCCCCGGACGGGACGGTCCGCGTCTGCCGGCCGGATGGGCGGCCGCTGCCAGCCTCTCCGCCAGTCCCGCGCTGGTGCAGCGCCTGCAGCCCCGTTCGTGACCCGCTGGCCCCCATCGCCGCGCGGCTCGCGTCCGCCGACATCCAGATCGGGCCTCACACAGCGACGCCGGAGTGGTATGGCGAGCGATTCGACGTGGGCTGGGCGGTCGAGGTCCTACGGGATCGTCCGAGGGACGTGGCCCCAGGGGGTGACGTTTCCGCGGGAACGTCGGTCGCGACGTAGCACGGAAGAGAGCATCGGAACGCGGGTATCCGCGGCCTTCGCTGCCTGAGATCGCGTAGCAGACTATGTTCCCGACACAGCCGCCCATGCGCCGCGTGTAAACTCCCGGTGAGGTGCCCATGCCGCATTTGCCGCTCAAGCCGCTCGTTGCAGTAGGTCTCGTCCTGTTTGCCGTGGCGACCGCGGCGGCACTCCAGCCGGACAGGACTCCCGAACCGAAGCGATGGTGGATGGAGGAGCCGTTCCGTCTGGTGCAGACGAATCTGCGGGAGACGGATTCAGGTCTCGACGCCAAGCGACTGGTCGAGCAGCTCGCTGACTTCCCGGCCAACGTCCTCCTCTTCGGGATGGGCGGCATCGTCGCCCACTACAACACGGCGATCGCCTTCCATCGTCGGAGCCCACACATGCCGCCTGGGCAAGATACCTTCGGCGACGTGCTCGAGGAGGCGCACGCCCGGGGCATTCGCGTGATCGGTCGCTTCGACTTCAGCAAGGCGCCGAAGCTGGCGTTCGACGCGAATCCGGAGTGGTTCTTTCGCAAGGCAAACGGCGAGCCGGCGATCTACAACGGCCTGTATGCGACCTGCATCAATGGCTACTACCGCGAGCCGGCGATGCAGATTCTCACGGAAGCGCTGGGGCGCTACGACGTGGACGGCCTGTTCTTCAACATGTTCGGTCAGCCCTCGTCGGACTA
>WHTT01000110.1 GCA_009377605.1 Luteitalea sp. | reverse complement strand
GTGCGGAGCGCGCCAAAACCAGCCCCGCGTGCGGAGCGCGCCAAAACCAGCCCCGCGTGCGGAGCGCGCCAAAACCAGCCCCGCGTGCGGAGCGCGCCAAAACCAGCCCCGCGTGCGGAGCGCGCCAAAACCAGCCCCGCGTGCGGAGCGCGCCAAAACCAGCCCCGTGTGCGGAGCGCGCTAAAACCAGCACTGTCCAACCAGCCCAGCGGCTCTGCCCTCGGTGTATCCACGGAAGTGGACGAGCATATCGAGGGCAGAGCCGCTAGGCTGGTTCTGAGGGGAATCTCAATGCGCACCACCGCGCACCAGGAACCGGACGGTCTCGGCCGAGGCCGCCAAGACGACCGAAGATGCGCCCAACAGCAGCCCGATCGGGTGCAGGCGCAAACGCACAATCATAACGTACGCCAGAAATCCCAGTAAAGCATAGCGGCCGGCGAGCCCAAAGAGCCGACGGCCGGCTGACCCCCTCCGGGCCCGACCTGTGCCCGTCGTCATGAGCGCCCCCACACTGGAGCGAATCGTCCAAAGGCTCAGGCCAGAAATCAGGCCACCGCCCAGCACGCCGACGGCAATTGAGGCATTCGAGAGCAGCCATGCGGCGACGGTCAACAACAGACACGCAGCGAGCGCACCACGCCCGATGCGCTCGACCACACGGTCACTTGGTGCGGGTGCCTCGGAGGGCGCGCGCGGTGATTCGATAGACATTCAAGATGCCGGCAGCGACGCCACAGGCGAAGAACAGAATGAACCCCCATGGAGCCGTGCCGAAACGCTGGTCGACCCACCAGCCGACGGCGGTGCCCATGACGATCGCTAGTACGAATGACAACCCTAGCGAGGCCAGCTCGCCAACCGTTCGCCAGTCCTTGCCTGTCAGCATGATCAGTGGTCAGTGGTCGGTGGTCAGTGGTCAGCCGATGCGCGATCTTCCGGAGGTTGCGTCGCTTGCCAACGGTGGCTCGCCGCTAGCCCCCGAACGCACGCAAACCGGCTGACCACTGGCCACCGACCACTGACCACTACTCATCGTCAGGTTTCTCGTCCCCCGCGCACGGCGCCAGGCCTCCCAGCGGGTCGTCGGCGGAGGGACCAGCCGGCTCGGCTTCCTTCGAGGCCTGCTTGGTTCCTGACCTCCCGGTCTGCTGCGGTGTCGTCCCGGATGACGAACCGTCCTCCGTCGCTACCTCTGCCCCGCAGTCCGGCTCGGTGGCCTCTCCGACGCCAGGCGACGCCTGACCTGGCGCGTCGGCGGGCGGCCGCTCCGCGGCGCGGTCGGCGGCAACATACGCTGCCACGGTCCCCGCCACCACGAGAAGACCCAGCAGTGCGACAATCCCTCTGGATTTCATAACCACCTCGAAAGGCCGCAGAAAGGCCGTTCGCTCTCTCCACAACCCGTCGGCCAAGGGTCCTCAACTCGCCCTTTCTGGTGCCGGCCAGGTCGTGATCCTCTGAACTATACTGAGGAGACGGGCCTGTTTGCCAGCGGCATGCTCGAGACGCTCGCCCTGAATAGACGAGGCGAAAGCGGAGGAGCGGCCTCCTGAACGGAGCTTTGATCATGTGTGCTTTCAATTCCGTTTCTTATCGTCGGCCCGTGCTCGTAGTTGCCCTCACATTCGCTGCCGGGTTGTCGCTCCCCTCGACCGGGCTCACACAGCCGGTCGAACGCGCCCTTTACGTCAGCGTCCTGGACAAGAACGAGGAGCCGGTCACCACGCTCGGACAGGAGGACCTCATCGTGCGCGAGGACGGGGTTGCGCGTGAAGTGCTGCGCCTGAGCCGCGCGACCCAGCCTCTGCAGATCGCCCTGCTCGTCGACAACAGCCAGGCGGCCGAGCGGGACATGCTGAACCTTCGCGAGGGGCTCACCTCGTTCGTGGACACCATCACCGCCGGTGGTAAGCACGAGCTGTCGCTGGTCACGTTTGGTGAGCGCCCCACTGTGCAAATCAACCCCACGCGCGATGTGCCGAAGCTGCACGACGCCGTCAAGCGGTTGTTCGCGGTTCCTGGGTCTGGCGCCTATGCGCTCGAGGCGATCGTGGCGACCACGCGAGGATTTACCCGGCGAGATGCAACGCGGCCCGTCATCGTGCTGGTCGTCACCGAGGGCGTCGAGTTCAGCAACGACCACTATCAGACGGTGATCGACGCCCTGAAGCGAAGCAGCACAGCGTTCTACGCGTTGCGCCTCACCGAGCACGGCGAAGCCGATGAGCAGCGCGACGAGATCCGCAACAGGAATATCGTCCTCGACCGCGGCACACGAGAGACCGGTGGACGGCAGGAAATCTTGCTGACGACCATGAGCGTGAACGACGAGCTGCAGCGGCTGGCCAAGGATCTCGTCAACCAGTACCGTGTGGTTTACGCGCGGCCCGAGACGCTCATTCCGCCCAAGCGAGTGACGGTCGAGGCAAAGGACAAACGCCTGACCGCACGGGCGACGCCTGAGCGGGAGCCTCGGTCAGGGGCATCACGGTGAACAGCTCGGTGGCGACTCCCGCGATCGCACTGGCGGTCGTGGCCATCTCGTTGGTCTCTGCATCGACCACGCAGCAGGAGTCGCCGCCCCAGTTTCGGGCCGGTGTCGATCTCGTGTCGCTCACCGTGACGGTCACGAACCAGGAGCAGAAGTACGTCACGGACTTGGCTCAGGAGGACTTCCTCATCTTCGAGGATGGCGTCGAGCAGAAGACGACCTTCTTCTCGAGCCGGAAGACACCCATCGCACTGGCGATTCTCATCGATACGAGCGCGAGCATGGAGGACAAGCTTTCGACGGCGCAGAAGGCCGCGTCCGGCTTCGTCGAGCATCTCGGCCCGGACGACCTCGGTTCGGTGATTGACTTCGACAGCCGCGTGACGGTCCTACAAACATTCACGGACGACCGCGCTACGTTGCAACGTGCGATTCGGCAAACGAGCGCGGATGGCCCGACCTCCCTGCACAACGCAGTGTACGTCGCGCTGAAGGAGCTCCGGAAGACGACGGTGGCATCCGCCGAGCAGATTCGGCGCCAGGCGATCGTCGTGCTCTCCGACGGCGAGGACACGGCCAGTCTGGTCGGGTTCGAGGAGGTACTGGACCTGGCGAAACGGTCGGACGTCGCCATCTACTCGATTGGATTGCAGAGCCGCGGAACCACCTCGCAGGCTGGTTTCAACGAGGCTGATTTCGTCCTGCGGCAGTTTGCGCAGGAGACCGGTGGCAAGGCATTCTTTCCTGAGGCCGTCGCCGAGCTGCCGGCGATTTACCAGGCGATTGCCCGCGAGCTGGCAAGTCAATACGTGCTGGGGTATGCGTCGAGCAACCCGCGGCGCGATGGAGGGTGGCGTCGTGTGGTCGTCCAAGTGCGGCGGCAGAATGCGACGGCGCGCACGAAGCTCGGTTACTACGGACCGACTCAATAGACGTTGATGAGAGAACGGGGACAGCCCTCGTGATCGCGCTTGCTCTGTACGCCATCGCCACAATCGCCTACATCTGGCGCTTCGTGCATGGTGACCAGCCTGGACGGCACGTACCGACGCTCCTTCTCGTCGGCGCGGTCGTCGTCCACACGTTCGTGATTGGGATGCAGAGTGTGCAGGTGGGCGCTGCGCCGTTTGCGGGGCGGAGCGGGGCTGTATCGACGTTCGTCTGGATGCTCGCCCTCGTTTACCTGTACACGGAGCTCTCGACCGAGGAGATGGCGATTGGCGTCTTTATCGCGCCGCTCCTGACGCTGTTGCAGATCATTCCGGCATTCACGGCGTCGGCGGAGGAGCATCCGGCGTTGCTCGACAATCCCCTGTTCGCCGTGCATGTCGCTTCTGTGTTGCTGGCGTATGCGAGCTTCGCGCTCGCCTTTGTCGTCGCCGTCACGTACGTTCTACTGTTTCGTGAGCTGAAGCGCCGGACGCGCGGCATGTTCTTCTCCCGTTTACCGTCGCTTCAGGTGCTCGACGTGATGAACGTGCGTGCCGTGACCGTGGGCTGGGCTTGCCTGACACTCGGCCTCGTCGCGGGTGCCTGGTGGGTGGCGCAGGCCCGGATGTACGCCGCCGACGACCCCCACGTGCAGGCGATGTCATTGCTCGATCCGACGATCCTCATCGCCTGTCTGTCATGGATGGTATATACCTTGCTTCTGGTGGGGCGACGTGTCCGCGGCTGGAGCGGCCGGCGGGCCGCATGGCTGTCGGCATTTGGATTTGTCTTGATTTTGCTGAACTTCTTGCCAGTGGGTTATTTCCTTTCACGTAGTCACGGTTTCGTGTGATGCATCTTGTCCTGCTCGGCCTGAGCCACCACACCGCGCCGCTCGCGCTCCGCGAGCGGCTGGCGTTTCCCCGCTCGCGGCTGCATGCCACGCTGGCCACTCTTGTCTCTCGGACCGAGGCAGGAGACGCGGTGCTCCTCTCCACGTGTAATCGCTCCGAGGTTTACGCGACGTGCGCCGAGCCGGATCGTGCCGCCGCCACCATCGCGGAGGTGCTTTGCAGCGCGCAGGGTGTCCCACTGGCCGCTGTGCGCCCATACCTCTACACGCGGGTCGACGCGGACGCGGCACGGCACCTCTTTCGCGTCGCGGCGGGTCTCGACTCCCTGGTCGTCGGCGAGCCGGAGATTCTTGGTCAAGTGAAGGAGGCGTACCGCATCGCCAGTGAGGCGCAAGGTACGGGCGCGGTCATCAATCGCCTCTTTCACGGAGCGTTTGGCGTCGGCAAGCGGGTGCGATCCGAGACGGCGCTGGGCGAGGGTGCTGTATCGCTGAGCTACGCAGCGCTGACGCTGGCCAAGAAGATCTTTGGCGGTCTCTTCGATCTGCGCGTGCTGGTGATTGGGTCCGGTGAGATGGCACGGCTCGCGGCACAGCATTTCCAAGGCCAGAAGGTCGCCGGGTTGCGCATCGCCACACGCAATGAGGATCGGGCGGCGGCCCTCGCGGCCGAGGTGGGCGGTGTCGCGATTCCCTGGTCGATGCGCGAGCGGGTGCTCGCCGAAAGCGATGTTGTCATCTGCGCCACGGGCGGGACCGATATCGTATTGACGCGGGAGGCCATCGCTGCCGCCGCTGCCCGGCGCGCGCAGCCGCTCTTTCTGCTCGACATGGCGGTGCCGCGCGACGTCGATGTCTCATCGAGCGATCTCGAGCAAGTCTTTCTCTACAACCTCGACGACCTGCGGAGCATCGTGCAGGAGAATCTCGACCGCCGCGCGGGCGAGATTGCTGCGGCTGAGGCGATCGTGCAGGACGAGGTCGAGGCGTTCATGGCCTGGATGCGGGCGCGCCACGTCGTGCCTACAGTCGTGGCGTTGCGTCAGCGGTTCGAGCAGATCCGGCAGTCGGAGCTCGACCGGCTTTCCTCTCGATTCTCCGGTCTCCCATCGGACGCGCGCACTCGCGTCGACGAGGTGACGCGGCTGATCGTCGAGAAGCTGCTGCTGACACCGACGGCGCAGCTCAAGGCCATCGACGACCGCGAAACGATGCGTGCGTACTCGGCCGCCCTGCGCCGGCTCTTCGATCTCGACGACGAGGACGAGGTGCAGGGTGTCGATACAGCCGGGCAGGTTCGGACTGAGACATAGGCGCAAGGGCGGGCTCCAAGGGGCATCCGAGGTCCCACCTTGCCCCTTGCCCCTGACTTTATGCTTCGCATTGGCACACGCGGTAGCCAGCTCGCCCTATGGCAGGCACGTGCGGTCGCCGCGCAGCTCGAAGCCACCGCACACGCCAGGTGCGAGCTGGTCACAATCCGCACGGGCGGCGATCGGCTCGCGGACGCCGCGCTGGGCGAGGTGAGCGGCAAGCGACTGTTCGTCAAGGAGCTCGAGGACGCGCTCGTGGCGGGCAGCATTGATCTCGCCGTGCACAGCGCGAAGGATATGTCGGCCACACTGCCCGACGGCCTCGTCCTCGCGGCCGTGCTGCCGCGTGAAGATCCGCGAGACGCGCTGATTTTGCCAACCTCGCGCAGGCCCCCCACAGCCGGCGCTGCGCTAGGCAGCCTGCTCGGCAGGGCACCGAAGATTGGAACGAGCAGCGTCCGCCGAGTCGCGCAACTCCATCGCGCGTTCCCGGACGCAACCTTCGAGGCCATCCGTGGCAATGTCGACACGCGGCTGCGCAAGCTCGACGAGGGTCAGTTCGACGCGATCGTGCTGGCGGCAGCCGGATTGCGCCGGCTCGGCTTCAACGACCGCATCAGCGCGCTGATTCCGGCCGATGTCTCCGTGCCGGCGCCGGGGCAAGGCACGATCGCTGTTCAAAGCCTCGCGAACCGTGACGATGTGCGCGAACCGCTCGCACGGATCAGCGATGTCGACTCCTGGGCGATGCTCGAAGCGGAACGCGCGTTGGTTGCAGCGCTCGGAGGCGGCTGCCAGATACCGTTGGGCGCCCTCGCCCGGCTGGTGGATGCGGAGACGCTCGAGCTATCGGCCGTCGTGACGTCGCTCGACGAGGAGCATGAGGTCCGCGCGGTGGCGTTTGGGGGGCGACGTGAAGCGGCGGCCCTGGGCAATCACGTCGCCGAGGAATTGCTGGATGGCGGCGCCGGCGCAATTCTCGAGGCCATTCGGGACCTGCAGGCGCCGGTGAAGGGCCTCCAGCCGTAGAAACGGCAAAACGGGGACAGCCCCCGTTTTCCGACATGCGAAAAACGAGGGCTGTCCTGGGCTGTCCCCGTTTTGCACTAAGATCCGCCCATGTGCCCCGTCTACATCGTCGGTGCCGGACCAGGCGACCCGACGCTCATCACTTTACGCGGCCACCGCCTGCTGAAGGAGGCGGACGTCGTGGTACACGACCATCTGGTCCACCCGCGCCTGTTACGGGCCGGGCCTCCCGACGCCGAGTACATCGATGTGGGAGACGCTGCGCCGCGCCAAGTCGCGCAGGAAGCCATTTGTTTGCTTCTGGTCGAGAAGGCGCGCGAGGGCAAGCAGGTCGTACGGCTCAAATGGGGCGACCCCTTCGTCTTCGACAGCGGCGGGAAGGAAGCGCTGTTCCTTCACGAGCACGGTATTCCGTTCGAGGTCGTTCCAGGCGTACCCGCCCTCGTCGCGCACGCGGCGTATGCGGGCATTCCCCTGACCTACCCGGGTGCGGGCGACGCGTTGATCTTCGTGCGCGGATACGAAGACGGAACCAACACTCCGCCGCGGATCGACTGGAAGTGTCTGGCACGGCTCGAGGGGTCCATTGCCTGCTACGCCGGACCGAGTCAACTCGCGCCGATTGTGAAGGCGCTCCTCGACAATGGGTGTTCATCGGAGGAAGCAGCAGCGCTCGTGACCGACGGCACCCTTCCGCAGCAGGACACCACACGAATGACGCTCGGCGAGATCGCGGCTCGAATCGAGAGCACGCCGCCGACGCAGCCAGCGGTACTGGTGGTGGGCCGAGTTGCGGCGTTGCGAGAGCACCTGCGCTGGTTCGACGCCCGGCCGTTGTTCGGCCGCCGCATCGTGGTCACACGCGCGCGTGAGCAGGCGGAGGAGCTCGTCGAGCGGCTCGAGGAGCTCGGCGCACAGGCCATCGAGGCACCGACGATTCGCATCGAGGCGACGGCAGACGGCGCTCAGCTCGAGCAGGCATGTGCAGAGGCGAGCCGCTATGACTGGATCGTGTTCACCAGCGTCAATGGCGTGGAACACTTCATGCGCCGCTTCCTCGGTGCCGGACGCGACATCCGGGAGCTCAAAGGGCCGAAGCTGTGCGCTGTCGGCCCCTCCACCGCTGAGCGTCTCGCTCATTACTATCTGCGCGTCGATGTGGTCCCGTCGGAGGATCGATCAGCGGCCATCGTCCATGCGATCGGCGGCGGAGGTGCGCTCACCGGCCAACGCGTGCTCCTACCGCGCGCGGACATCGCGCGTGAGACCCTGCCGGACGAGCTGCGACAAGCGGGTGCGACGGTCGTCGAAGTCACGACTTACCGAACCGTTCGGGAGCCGCCATCGCGGTATGGCGATCCGGACATCTACAAGATGCTGCTCGAAAATCAAATCGATGTCGTGACCTTTACGAGCGCGTCGAGCGTGCGACACTTCGTCGCGAACGTCGGCGAGGATCAAGCGGCTGATCTTCTCAGTCGGACCGCAGTCGCGTCGATTGGGCCCGTGACGGCGGAAGCAGCACAGCAGCTCGAGATCAAGACGACGATCATGCCTGCGACGTACACGATCCCCGCATTGGTAGACGCCATCGTCGACTGGATGCGGAGTGAGGTCAGAGGGTAAGGCCCCGTCAAGGGCCTAAGCACACGTCGGCCAGCGCGGCACGTTTGCCGCCCAGCGGACGACACGTTCGCCCCAAGTCAGGACGATGGCTACCTGCTACAGCTCACGCAGTGGGTCGTCAGTCGGTCGTGGTCACCGGATCACCCGCCGCTTGCTCCTGCGGCTCCAGCTTCGCGACCTTCCCCGACAGCACCTCGTGTTGCGCCGTTACAATGAGCTTGTGCTCACCTGGCACACGCGGCACACAACCCTGAATCAGCTGGCGAACGCGTAGGCCGGATAGGACGACGAACTCGAAGGCATTTGGCAAACAGTCTCGATCAATCACGCTGTACCTTTCGCTGGCGCTTCGGGCCCAGCAGTGGCTTTGATGAGAGCTGATACCGGAGCCGGGAAGCGTCTCGGCGGGTGGCAGAACTCAGGAAAGCGGGGGACGCGACGAGAGAGCTGAAGTATACCAGATGCTAGACTGGCCATTCATGAGTGTCACCGACGTCGCGAGCATGGCAATCGCGAGACGGCTGCGGCGGCTCCGCCGCACCGAGCCCATGAGGGCGTTGGTCCGCGAAACACGCCTCACACCTGACGGGCTCGTGTATCCCCTCTTTGCTTGTCCCGGTGAAGGCGTGCGCCGTGAGATCCCCTCGATGCCCGGCGTGTTTCATCTCTCGATTGACGAGCTGGTGCTCGAAGCGACCGCGGCGGCAGACGAGGGGATCCGCGCCGTGCTGCTCTTTGGTCTGCCGGAGGCGAAGGACGCGCAGGGATCCCACGCGTGGCGGGCAGATGCGCCTGTGCAGCGCGCCGTGCGCGGCTTGAAGGCCGCACGGCCAGAGCTGCTCGTCATGACAGACGTCTGTCTTTGCGAGTACACGTCGCACGGCCACTGCGGCGTGCTCAACGGCGAGGAGATCGCGAACGACTCTACGGTGGCGCTGCTCGTCAAGACAGCCCTCTCGCACGCCGACGCTGGTGCGGACATTGTCGCGCCTTCCGACATGATGGATGGCCGCGTCGCCGCCATTCGTGGCGCGCTGGACGAGCAGGGGATGCAGCAGGTGGCGATCATGTCGTACGCGGCGAAATACTGCTCGGCATTCTACGGACCGTTCCGCGAGGCGGCCGACTCGGCGCCGGCGTTTGGTGATCGCCGGAGCCATCAGATGGACCCCGCCAATAGCGAGGAAGCGCTGCGTGAGGTCGCGCTCGACATCGAGGAGGGCGCAGACATCGTCATGGTGAAGCCGGCGCTCCCCTATCTCGATGTGATTTGGCGCGTCAAGGAGCGGTTCGGGTATCCGACCGCCGCCTATCACGTCAGTGGCGAGTATGCGATGTTGAAGGCAGCAGCCCAGCGTGGTTGGCTCGACGAGCGGCGCGCGATGCTCGAAACCATCACCGCCATTCGCCGCGCCGGCGCGGACATCATCGCCACGTACTATGCGAGGGAGCTTGCCCGAGCGATGTGACGACGGCGCGTTCGGCGAGGCGGCCGGGCGCGACGCGAGCTATAATGTTTGATTCTCAGTCTTCTCAGGAGGTGTCTCTATGGACGAGCTCGTTTCCCTCGTAGCACAAAAAGCAGGTATCGGGGAAGACAAGGCGCGCACCGCCGTCGAATCAGTGGTTGGCTTCATCAAGGGCCGGTTGCCCGAGTCGATGGCCAGCCAGCTCGATGGTCTTATCGGCGGAGGCGGAGCCACTGCCGCAAAGGATCTCACCGGGAAGCTCGGCGGCTTGACCAGCGGGCTGACCGGCGGGCTCGGCGGTGGCGGCGATGAGGGAGGATCGGCGTAAGTCGTTTTGGTGTTGGCGTCCGATCAGAGCACGAACAGAGAGCGGGGGAGCAGACGGCTGCTCCCCAACTTGCCTTGCGCGTGGCCTGACCTGAAGGCGCCGCGTTCGCCCGACCTGAAGGTCGGGCCTACATGCCATTCCCTCAACCCACCTAGAAACGGACTCCGAACGCAAAAAAGAAGGGGCCCTGAGGCCCCTTCCGGAAGCGCGAGCGACAGGCGCGTTAGAAGCTCACGCGCGTGCCGAGGAAGAAGCGCCGGGGATCGAGAAACCGGATGCCTTCGCCGAAGGCGGCCTCACCAGTGCCAGCCAGCAGATCCTGGTTGCGGATGGCATCCTGGTTGTCGAAGACGTTGAAGACATCCACGAACACCTCCAGGCCGACCAGCCCAATCCGCGGCTTGTACTGCACCCGAAGGTCGAACGTCCCATAGGAGTTGTTGTCGAGCGAACCGACCGCATCTGGCGTAAGCCACCGCTCGGTCGTGATGCCGGCGAACTCGAATTCCTGGCCCTCCTCCACCCGGATCGGCAGGTTACGGCCCGAGGCCGAGAAGGTGCGGCTCGCGATCGTGCCGGCGTTCCACTTGTACGCTCCGCCAACCTCGATGCCGATTGGCCAAATGTACGAGCCTGCAAAATAGAAGAGGTGCGGGACGCTGCCCGGCTGCCGGCCGAACTGATTTGGTGCTCGAGGATCCAGGAACAACACGTCGCCCTGGAAGTCTGCATTCGAATCGGAGTTCCCGTTGCCATGCATACGGTTGTAGGAGTACCAGAACAGGCCCTGCCAGTTCTCGCTGAAGCGCTTCCGTAGGGTCAGGTCGAGGCCGTGGTAGTTGCGCTCCCCGCCCTCGAGCGTGGCAATCACGAAGTTCGAACCGGGGTTCTCTGTGTAGCCAAAATAGTCGAGTCCCAGCCAGAGCGAGTTCGGATCGTCGATAGGACCTGGGTACCCCTCGGTACTGCCTTCGGTATCTTCGGCGTACAGGGCGAGGTCGTAATCCTCCAGGATGTCGCGAGTCTGACGATACGTGTACGTCGTGCTGAAGCTCATGTTCCGGCCGAGGTCGATCTCGTATCCGAACGCGAGATCATCCGTGTATGGCGTTTGTGTCGTCGGCGCGAAGAACGCATCCTGCTGCACGGAGCCACCGCGCGTGCGGAATGTGACCCACTCGTCTTCGAGGAATACCTGCTCCTCGAGGACTGAGCCGGTGAGCGTGCCGGCAAAGTTGGTCATGTTGTTCCGGATGGGGTCGTAGTACCGACCGTAGTAAGCGGACACCTTCTGGCGGCCGTCGCCCATCAGGTCATAGACCGCGCTCAGGCGTGGCGCGAACTCCCAGTCGAACGTGAAGATGTTCTCGCCAGTGGTGGCGAAGTGCTCCCAGCGCTCAGTCCGCAGGCCCACGTTGAGAGAGAGCTGCCCGAGCTCGATCTGGTCCTGCACGAAGAACGTCCACCCGTCCGAACGGGTCGTCTGGGGCCCTACGGTCGCCTGGAACGTCCGGTCGTAGTTCAACCCGGCATCCGGGTGAGGAGTCCTGTACGTGAGCAGCGAAGCCAGCTCCCCGGATGTGATGGTGCCGTCACGATTACCGTCGTAGAGATTGTAGAACTTGCTTCGGTTCGGCAGGCCGTTGATAGTGTTGATCAAGCCACCAAAGTCGCTCGTGTTGGTTGGATCGAAACCAAGGCTGGTAAACGAGCCGGTCGCCAGCTCGCCGGCGGTGATGCCGGCCAGGTGGTTCGCCACGGTAAGGTGGGTCGCCTGGTCGAGGAAGGTTGTGTTGCGGAAGTTCTCGTGTCGCATCCACTCCAGGCCGCCCTTGAGCGTGTGGCGGTCGATGGTCCACTGCACGCTGCCGCGTGCCCCCTCGCTGTCGCGCTGGTTGACGAGATCCTGACCGAAGCCGCCGCGTTGCTCGTCGAAGAGCGTGCGCTCATCCGTGGCTCGATAGATGACGGCATTGAACGGCTCACGGAGCGCCGAGAACTGGGAGACTTCCCCATTGTGCAGTGTGTACCCGCCCTCGACGAGCGCGTTCCCCCACAGACGTGAGTAGTTCACCGCATAGCGGTTGCCCCCCTGCTCGGTCGCCCTGTCGCGTGCATTCGTGATGTCACGGTCGCGCCGGCCAGTGATGTCGGTTGGGTCGTTGAGGAAGATGAAGCTGACCGTGTCGCTTCGCGTCGGTGCCCACGTCCCCTTCGCATACCCTTGGTTTTGCGTGTTCTTGGTGGTCCGGAGAAACTCATTGGTGTCGAGGCTCGTCACATCGTCATCGCGCTCGAGCCGGCGATAGCTGCCAAAGACCCAGGCGCGGTCGAGCATGACGGGGCCACCGAGCGTGAATGCCGCGTCATAGGTCGAGAACTTCTGCTCGGTCGAGTTCTCGTTCTCTGCTTGTAGGTTGTCGTCCTGGAAGAAGTAATTCGCAGAGCCGTGGAACGTGTTGCTACCCGACTTGGTGATAACGTTCGTCAGCAAGCTCGGGGTGCCGGTGAACTCTGCGGGAATACCACCCGTCAGGACCTTCATCTCCTGAATAATCTCGGTGTTCAGGTTCGCACCAAAGGTTCCCGTCAGGGGATCCGTGACGTCAATGCCGTTGAAGTAATAGTAGTTGTCGGTCGAGACGCCAAGGTTTCCGCCGATGTCGCTATAGTTCAGCCCAGACTTGACCGCGGGGTTACCTGGACTCTCGGGGTCGTCCGGCAGCACGCCCGGCACCGCTTGCAGGTAGCTCTGATACGTGCGCCCGGTGGGCAGAGACTCGGTCAACTGCAGCGTGATGTCCATCCCGGTTGTCGCACTCTTGGTGTCGACGAGCGGTGGCTCCGCGGTCACCTGCACGACTTCCGCCAGGCCGCCGACGGCGAGCGACACGCGCACGGTCGCCGTTTGACCGGATCGAACCAGCACATTCTCGTTCCGCGTCGGTGTGAAGCCCGAGAGCTCCGTGGTGACGACGTAATTCTCCGACGGCTCCATGGCGCCAAGGGTGGCCCGTCCTTCGGCGTCGGTGACGCCCTCGCGCCTGGTCACCGCGTTGGCCGCCTGGGCAACAACCGTCACGCCGGGAATCGCAAATCCGTCCGGGTCTTGAACGATGACCTCGATAGTGCCGGTGCTCACCACCTGCGCATGCGCAGGGTGAGCCATCGATAGCACCGCGAGCACTGTCGCAGCAACAATCGGTGGTATGAAAGGCTTGATTCGGCGCACGCTTTCCTCCTCCCTAACCCCCCGGGCCCCGCTCGTTGAACCTCAAAATCGCCTGGGTGTGAAGCCGATCCGCGCCATATTCCCCGGAGCGCGGTGGCACGGCCGTGACTGTGAGCACAAACTGTGCCACTGGCGATTCGATCGTTGGCCTTACCTGTCTCCAAACTCATCTCCAGCGACCAACCGGTCGCGCGTCGGGGGTACAGGGACGAACAGTGAGTATTCAGGGACGAGCCGACTGAAGCAATGAGAACGACGGCAAAGGGCCGCCTGTCGGGAGAGAGACGCCGCCCAGCCGTCATCGTGGTTGGGCACCCTCTGCTTCGTTCCTACGGCGGCGATCCGGTCCACTGGATGAGCAACTCCGGATTTTTGGAGAACACAAACCGCGTATAGTTTTGGGTTCATGTTTCGAAGAACCAAGAAGTCCGTTCGTCTGTTCGAACGCGCGCAGGCGCTCCTCCCCGGGGGCGTCGATAGCCCAGTCCGAGCCTTCAAGGCGGTGGGCGGCGTGCCCCCTTTCATCGCACGGGCGAAAGGCGCGACGATCACCGACGTCGATGGCCGGACGTACATCGACTACGTGATGTCCTGGGGCCCTCTCCTCCACGGACACGCACCGCGCAAGCTCGTGAGAGCGCTGTCTGACGCCGCCAAGCGGGGAACGAGCTTCGGCGCGCCGACCGTCCTCGAGGTGTCGCTGGCGGAGCGCGTCCGCGCGCTGATGCCCTCGATGGAAATGGTGCGCTTCGTGAGCTCCGGCACCGAGGCCACCATGAGCGCGCTTCGTGTCGCACGGGCTGCGACAACGCGTGAGAAGGTCGTCAAGTTTGCGGGCTGCTATCACGGCCACGCTGATCCATTTCTCGTCGAAGCGGGCTCGGGTGCGACCACGCTCGGCGTGCCGACGAGCCCTGGTGTGCCAGCCGGCGCCTCCAGTACTACACTCATTGCAAGCTACAACGATCTCGACACGGTCGAGCGCCTGTTCGCAGAGCACGCCGGCGAGATTGCAGCCGTTATCATCGAGCCCATCGCCGGCAACATGGGGGTCGTGCCACCGCAGTCCACGTTTCTCCAAGACTTGCGGACACTGTGCACGCGTGAAGGGGCGCTCCTCCTCTTCGACGAGGTCATCAGCGGTTTCCGCGTCGCACCAGGCGGCGCGCAGGAGATTTACGGCGTGCGGCCCGACCTCACTTGCTTGGGAAAGATCATCGGAGGTGGCCTGCCTGTTGGTGCGTACGGCGGGCGGGCAGACCTCATGCAGCTCGTTGCTCCCGCTGGTCCCGTCTACCAAGCGGGCACGCTCTCGGGTAATCCCCTGGCCATGACGGCAGGCGCGTGGGCCCTCGGCGAGCTGTCGCCGCGGCTTTATCGACGCCTCGATCGGCTGGGCGCCCGGCTCGTGGAAGGCTTGCTCACCGCCGCTCGGCAGGCAGCTGTGCCTCTCCAGGTCAACCGCGCTGGCTCGATCTTGACGCCCTTCTTCACTGACGCGCCGGTGACGGATTACACGAGCGCCTGCCGCGCCGACACTTCGGCCTACGCGCGATTCTTTCAAGGACTGCTCGCCGCGGGGATCTACGTGCCACCCTCACAGTTCGAGGGCTGGTTTCTCTCGACCGCACACGATCAATCGATCGTCGATCGGACGGTCAAGGTGGCGGGGCGGGTGTTGGGGGGGAAAGGGGGAAAGGGGTAAAGGGGGGAAAGGGATCAAGGGATCAAGGGGTCAAGGGGTCAAGGGATAGAGGGATCAAGGCGAGTGGCGAGGGTTCAGGTTCCGGCACCTTGCGAACCGGATCAGCCGCATTGGAACCTCAAACCTTGCCCCCCGCCCCTGGCTTCTTGGGCCGCGCACGTTCTACTTCGTGCTCTTACGGACGGACTTGCGGGCCTGTTGGTCGTGATACCGCTCCCAGCGACGCTTCAGCGCTTCTCGAATGCGCTTCCGGCCTTCGGCCGAGAGCCGGCGCTTTCGGCGACGGCCTTTCCCCTGGCGGCGGGTCTCCGCCGGCGCAGCGGCAGGCGGCGTCTCAGCCAATGCACGCCCCTGGTCGAGCGCCGCGCGTACCTCGCGCTGGCGCGCCGTTAGCTCAGTTAGCCGCTCCTTCGTCTGACCTATCTCGCGCTGCAGGCCTTCAAGCGCCCAGGTAAGCACCTCAGCGGAGACACCCACACCGCGCGCCGTGCCTTTCCTTCGTCCACGTGGCATCCAGCGAGCCTCCTTGCAACGTTAAAACGCATGGCAGCGTATCATAATCTGTAGCCGTCGAGGCGCGCGTGTTCCCAATGCAGCAGCGACCTAACTCCGGCTGCGTCGCGGCGCTGGCCGTCGCCTTACTCGTCAATGGCTCCGTCTTTGCGGAGCCGAGGAGACCGGCCGCGGGCTCAACGCGGGCCGCTGCGCTGCGCGCCGAAGCGTACGAGCATGCGTACAACCTCGATCATGACCGCGCCGTGTCGATCCTCGAGGGTGCAGCAGCAGCCGACCCGAACGACGCGGCCGTCTACCACAGCCTCGCATCCATCACCTGGCTACATATCTTGTTCCGACGAGGATCGGTCACCACTGACGAGTATCTCGGCAAGCTCGTCGCCAAGGACGTGAAGGTCTCGCCTCCGCCCGCGGATCAGGCGAGGACGTTCAAGCGCTACGTCGATCGCGCCGAGAAGCTCGCCGAACGACGGCTCGAGCAACACCCAGACGATGTGCAGGGACAGTATGACCTCGGCGTGGCTCTCGGCCTCAGGGCGTCGTACACCGCCACGATCGAAGGCCGCGTCGTCGGTGCCTTCGGCCCGGCGCGCCGCGCGTTCAACGCTCACGAGCGTGTGCTCGCCCTCGACGCATCACGCCACGACGCGGGGCTCATCGTCGGCACCTACCGCTACGTCGTCGCAGGCCTCGCGCTGCCCATGCGATGGATGGCTTACCTGGCTGGCTTTGGCGGGGACAAGGAGCGCGCGTTCGCCCTCATCGAGGCGGCCGCCCGCACCAAGTCCGAAGTCCAGACGGAAGCCAAGTTCGCGCTGGTGCTGCTGTACAACCGGGAGAAGCAATACGACAAAGCCCAGCTGATCCTGACCAGTCTGAAGCGCCAGTACCCGCGGAATCGTCTGCTCTGGCTGGAGTCGGGATCGGCCGCGTTGCGTGCGGGGGTGCCACTACGCGCCGTGCGGGAGCTAGACGAGGGCCTCGCGATGCTCGCCGTGGAGACGCGTCCACGAATGTTCGGCGAGGAGGCGCTCTGGCGTTACAAGCGCGGCGTGGCGCGGCGGGCGCTCGGTCGCTTTGCGGAAGCCCGGGACGATCTGACATACGCGGAACAGCACGAGGCCAAGCCATGGATCAAGGGGCGCGCGCTGCTCGAGCTCGGGATGGTCGCGGACCTGGGGCAGCAACGCGAACAAGCCGTCGCGCGCTACGACGCTGCCAATGCCGTGTGCCGTAGCGCCGGCGATCGCGTCTGCGCCGATGAGGCGACCCGCCTGAAGCGGACACCATTCCGCAACCGCACCTCCCTCGAGATCGTGTCGAGTCGGTGAGATCTCCCGTCATGCGACGCTGGCTGTGGATTCTGGTTGGCCTCTTCGTCGCCTTCCTGTTGGCCATCGTGGCCCTCGTCGGCGCGGGCGCGTACTACTGGCACCGCCACGTCAAGATCCAGAGCACCACGTCTGCCGCCGTTGAGACCGAGTTCATCTCCATCAAGCGGCGATTCGCCGATCAGCCGCCGTTGCTCGAGATGAGCCTCGATGGGCACGACGTCCGCGTGGTCAATCTCGAGCGGCGTGCGGCGCTCGCCGACGGCCGGCAGCCACGCGCTCTCCATGTCCTTGTCTACGACGAGCGTGAAGGTAAGCGAGTCAATCTCTCGCTCCCGTTCTGGATTCTTCGTCTCGCGCCGCAACAGAAGCTGAAAGTCGATGTGCCGCACGTCCAACTGGATCGCCTCCAGTTGAGCGTGGACGATCTGGAGCGCGCCGGTCCCGGCATCGTGTTGTCCCACCAAGACGACCGTGTA